>JAFGWQ010000176.1 GCA_016937075.1 Campylobacterales bacterium
CAGGCTCTTTGCTTGACAATTACGCTACAATGCCAAACTAAATATTTTTTAGTTTACAAGGAGTATTGTTTGATCAAAATTTTTATTTATGTTGTTATAATATTTGTAGGTATTCAGTTTATAACTATTGACACCAAGGAGCATATTGAGTCTGATCTCAAGAACGAAATTGTAGTTAGCAGTGAGATAAAAACGATATTAAAAAGATCATGCTATGATTGTCACTCAAATGATTCTACAATTCCTTGGTACGGAAATATAGCACCATCTTCTTGGTTTGTAAGACTTCATATAAACGATGGCAGGGAAATATTGAATTTTTCAGAATTTAAAAAATATGATGCCGACAAACAGAAAGATCTTTTTGACAGGATAGAAGATTCTATCGTTATTAGAATGCCGCTTGCTAGTTATGTTTGGCTGCACAAGGACGCAAGCTTGAGCCAAGAAGACAAAGCTAAGCTAAAAGCATGGAGCAAAGAAGAGTTTAGCAAAATATAAGAATACGATGTTTTAGTAAAATATCATATCAATTATTGTCACCATAATTTTAAGTAATTTTATTTTTTGGCAGTTTTGTGCATAAATGTGTTACAATTTTTGAATCGTTTCACCTAGAAGGATTTTGTTTGGCCAATCATATATCACCACAAAAAAAAGCAACTATTGTCTCAAGCAGTATAGCTTTCTTGTTGGTGTGTATCAAGTTTGCAGCCGGTTTGCTTAGCGGATCGGTAGCGGTATTGGCTTCTGCTATTGATTCATTGCTTGATTTTCTAGTATCCATGTTTAATTTTTTTGCCATAAAAAAAGCAGAAGAAAACCCAACTAGCAGTTTTCAATACGGCAAAGGTAAGATCCAAGGTATTGCTGCTGTAATAGAGGGCACTATTATATCGCTATCTGGCTTATTTATTATTTACAAAGCAATAGAAAAAATATACACAGGCAGCACAACAAAACTGCTCGGTCCGTCTATTGGCATTATGGTCTTTTCTATTATGATTACATTTTTTTTAGTACGTTATTTGCTGCATATAGCCAAACAGACAGACAATTTGGTTATAAAATCTGATGCACTTCATTATCAAAGCGACCTTTGGAGCAATAGCGTTACCCTTTTAGCCTTGGCGCTGGTTTGGATGACGGGGCAAAATATAATAGATGCTATTTTGGGTTTGTGCATAGGTATTTATATTATATATTCTGCAAGCGAGATCATAGTCGATGGCACAAAGATACTGCTTGATCATGCTTTGCCTGATGATCAGGTAGCAGCTATCGAAAATATCCTTAACAGTAATCCGGAAATCAATAGTTATCATTGGCTTAAAACGCGTACCGACGGAACTGTAAATTTTGTAGAGTTTCATATGGTTTTACGCCCAAATATGTTACTCCTGGAAGCTCACCGCATAGCAGAATATGTTGAAGAACAGATGATGGCTATTGATCCTCTCAAGAAATGGGTTATTACCCCCCATTTTGATCCTTATGATGATGAAGAGCTTAATGACGCTTTGTTTTCAAACGGCTCATTAAATGCTCTTAGTAAGGAAAACTGACGCATGATATATCTTTTATCTTTGTCTTTTTATGACGGCGTGGAGAATTTACCGATGATAGAATTTGTGCCGACTGCAAATAGTATTGATTTTTCATCATGCGATATATTATTGTTTACATCTAAAAATGCAGTAGTTGTAACCAATGAAATAGATAAAAAATGGAAAAAATTACCTTCCATAGCCATAGGAAGTCAAACAGCTAAAAGCATCAAAGAGCTAGGTGGGACTGTAGTCGGTGTAGGTGAGTCATTTTATGCCTCCAATTTAGCTCAAATAATTTTAGAAAGATTTGCGGACAAAAAGATATTATACTTGCGTCCAAAAGAGATAGCCTCTAATGCCTTGCTCTCACTCAGAAAACAAGGTATAGATATAAACGAGCAGGTAATTTATGAAACGAGATGCAGGATATATGACAAAAAAGAGAAGCCACCTATGGGTTCTATAATTATAGCAACATCGCCATCAACCATAAAATGTTTTATAGAAAATTTTGGTTCTCTTGATGGATACAAAGTTGTTGCTATAGGTGATACGACTGCAGCAGCCCTTCCTGTCGGTACTGATTTTTTCATAGCATCTAAGCCGTTGATCACAGAATGTATAAAACTTGCAAAAGAGATATGGAATTCATAAAATAAACCCATCTCTAACCCCAAATAGGGTATAATTGTTTACTTCGCCTGAGTAGTTCGACCACTGTAATATTGAGGTCCAACATATTTCTTTTGCAGGACTAGTAGTAAATCGGTGTGTGGGCGGTGTCGTTTGAGTTAGTGAACCTAACGAGAGATTGCCCCCTAAAGATTTCTCTCTCCCGCACCGTTGGCTTTTTTAGGGCCGACTTTTAGCAGAACGGCTAGTCGGGTGGAGTGTACTTTAAATCTATGGTGTCTAAAGTCATTATACATTTGAAGTAAGAAACTAAAAGAAGGAATTAATTTATGGACATTCTTATTGTCGGTAGTGGAGGCAGAGAGTACTCCATGGGGCTTGCATTACGCAAAGACCCAAAGGTTGGGAAATTATATTTTGCTCCAGGAAACGGAGCTACTGATAATCTAGGAACAAATATACCTCTTGGTGATTTTGGTGTATTGGCTGATTTTGTTCAAGCCAATAATATCGAACTTACCATTGTAGGACCTGAGGCACCTCTCGTGGCTGGGATAGTTGATGTATTTAAAGCCAGAGGATTAAATATATTTGGCCCAACTGCTGCTGCCGCGCAATTAGAAGGCTCAAAAATCTTTATGAAAAACTTTTTGGCTCGCCACAATATTCCTACAGCTAAATACATTGAGACTGATTCATTAGAAAAAGCATATAAATTTATAGAGACCTTGACTCCTCCTGTTGTCGTCAAAGCAGACGGTTTATGCGGCGGAAAAGGTGTTATCATAGCTCAAAGTCACGATGAAGCAAAAAGAGAAGCCGGAGAGATGCTTTCTGGTAATGCTTTTGGGGAAGCCGGAAAATCAATAGTTATTGAAGAATTTCTTGATGGGTATGAGCTTTCCGTGTTTGCTATCTGTGATGGTAAAGATTTTGTTATATTGCCAGCAGCCCAGGACCATAAACGCCTTCTTGATAACGATGAAGGTCCAAATACGGGGGGGATGGGTGCTTATGTGCCGACACCGCTTGTAAATGACGAGATTTACCGTAAATTAGAGCAGAGGGTTGTCAAGCCAACACTTGCCGGAATGCAAGAAGAGGGTATGCCGTTTACCGGAGTGCTTTTTATGGGCGTGATGGTAGTGCAGGGTGAGCCTATAATTTTAGAATATAATGTACGATTTGGAGATCCTGAGTGCGAAGAGATCATGCCGTTACTCAAATCTCCAAGTGAACTATTTTACAAAGCAGCCACCGGTAATCTAGCAGAAGCAAATATTGAGTTTTATGACAAATATGCCGTAGGCGTTGTTATGGCAAGCAAAAACTACCCATATAGTGAGTCTGTTCCGGCTGAAATTATTATAGACAATATAGTACATGATGATATAGCATCAAATGCACATATATCTTTTGCCGGAGTAACTAGAGGAGATGACGGCAAACTGTATGCTACGGGCGGAAGAGTACTTGTATGCGTGGGAGTAGGAGATAGTATCGCCGAAGCGCAACGAAGGGCATATATGCTGTGCGGACAAGTCCATTTTGCGGGTAAACAATGCAGAAGCGATATAGCATATCAGGCGTTAAGTTAAAGAGATAGATATGAATATCGCTCCAATCAAAAAAAGAATCGCGTCATTTATCATCGATGATTTGATATTGTCTATACTGATTTTTGTTATATTTTATAATCAATTATCCGCCTTGGCTGACATGGAAGCGCTTAGTCAATTTATGAACAATAATTTTTTTATTATAGCATCGGTTAAACTTCTTTATCATTGGGTACTTGTATGGCAAAACGGAATGACCGTGGGTAATTTTGTATTAAAGATCCGTGTGGTTGATGAAGATAACGGCATGTTATTAATGTGGCACAAAGCACTACTTAGATCATTTATCAGGTTATTTAGCGAAGCAGCCTTTTATATAGGTTTTTTGGTGGCATTTTTATCTCCAAAAGTACAAACTATGCATGATAAGTTTTCAAACGCCGTGGTAGTGGATGCATAAACTATTATCCATCTCAGCTTCTTTTTCCTTGATAGTGCAAGTCGGATATGCAGATGAGTTGGTTAATAATATAGAGCTTATCGCAAAAGATATAAATGCTACCAAGACAACAGCTGCCGCGAATGATGACGTATTGGTATTTTATCGAGATAGTATACTTAGATCAGATCACGCATGGTTTGAAAAAAATACGAATATTTTAACTCTTGAGGGCAATATAGAAGCTATCGGATATGAGCAGACAAAAGAACAAAGCAATCATATGACAATCAATATTGTCGATAAGGCTACGAAGTTTGATAATCTATTTTTAATAAATGAAAACAATATTTGGCTTTATAC
>JAFGWQ010000177.1 GCA_016937075.1 Campylobacterales bacterium
AATCAGTTATCTGCTTATGTGTATCATAAAGCTCTTTACAATCAAGCCACATCAAAAATGTAGCTTCTGTCTCAATCGGTTTTATAGGAATTTGATTTGATTTTAGACTATTTTTGATTAAATCAATATTTCCATTTAAGTGTGATTTTAGCTCTTCAAGCCATATATCACCCTCATTGTAAGCGGCTATAAGTGCTTCGATACCAAATGGATTTCCACTCTCTATCCCGGCATTTTTCTGAACAGTCTGATAAGCAAATCTCAATTTTTTATTTGGGATTATAGCATATGAGGTTTTTAATCCTGCTATATTAAAAGTTTTTGAAGGAGCGTTTAATACTATACAACTATCATATCCTAGACTTGCAAACGATATATTGGATCTTTTATAGACCAGATCAGCATGAATCTCATCAGAAACTACTACAACTCCGTATTTTTTACAAATTTCCATAAGGCTGGTCAATTCCTCTTTGCTCCATGCTCTTCCGGTTGGATTGTGCGGCGATGAGAGTAAAAAAAGTTTTGCCTTTTTAGCTTTATTTTCAAAATCTTCAAAATCTATATGATATTCACCGTCAGTATACAAAAGCTTATTTGCTAGCAATTTTCTTCTGTGATTTTTAACTGAACTTATAAACGGAGGGTAAATAGGTGTCTGCACTATGACTGCATCATTGATATTTGAATATGCTTCTATAGCAAAATTGATAGAAGTGACCACACCGCTTGCCGGAACTATCCAAGACTCTTGTATCGGCAGATAATATCTTTTTTTCATCCATAGCACGATCGATTCAAAATACTCTTTTGGATATGAAGTGTAACCGTAAATCGGATGTAAAGCTCTTTTTTGTATCGCTTTGACAATGACCTTTGGCACAGCTATATCCATATCAGCAACCCACATCGGTATCACATTCGTGCTGCCAAATAATGTTTTGGCTTCTTCATATTTGACGCTATATGTACCGGTTCTGTTAATTTCCAAAAATTGGTTCAAACTCTCTCCCAAATACTCATTTGAGAAATAGTATGCTGATGTTTTCTAGATGTTTCTTGAATCACAAAAGGCACATCATGGGTAGCTAAAAGTTTAAATTTATCTCCTAAAATCTCACCCATAGATTCTAGCGTTTTCACGGCTTTGCCGTTTTTGATAAAACCGCCAAGCCATTTATCTTTTGGTGTATACTCCTCGAGCCATGTATAAGGCGATGTCAAGGCCAATATACCGCCTTTGTTTATCCTTTCACTCAAAGATACTAGAAATCTTTTGGGATCATAAAGTCTGTCTATAAGATTTCCTGCAAAAATAAGATCGAAGTTTTTATATATAGACTTTAGATTGCAAGCATCTCCTTGCCAAAATGTAACTTTATGGGCATATTTATCTAGTTTAAAATCACTCAAACGTATTTCATGCAAAGACTCGAGCTCTCCTTCTGTCGGTATACTATAATGGAGCTCCCCGCCGTTTTTAAGCTCGATAGCATATTGTATGAATCTTTCTGAAAAATCTATTCCTATCACTTCATCAAAAATTTTAGCAAGCTCAAAGCTGCTTCTTCCTATCGCGCATCCCAGATCCAATGCCCTAGAAGTTTTTCTGTCTTTTAGATACTTTGCAGCAATATCTATACAATTTTTTGGAAAATTGGGGACATGAAGCACATTTTCACCCCACTCAAAGTGGCAATACTCCGATACTACTTTATCTTTGGTGTATGTGCCAAATTGTATATGCTCGTTATATCCGCTGACTACATATCTAAAACCGGCATGTTGATAAAAATGTCTTCTAAAAGCATAACGGCTATTGGGTAATGCGAGATTACCGCAGCTTATCCACGAACCGCCCTTGATCAAATTATGTTTGCCATCATATGTAGGCACCGTAAAATCATCATAAATAGGATGAACTTTGAAAGTATCAAACGGATAAATAGGAGTTTTTGCCCACTGCCACACATTACCTATCAGATCATAGAATTCTCCATGTTTACACTTATCTACAGGAACACTGGAAAAAGAACCCGATAGATCAATATTTGCAACATTCATATTGTTTGATTTCTTGGAAACTTCCAATATTCTATAGTACTCATCTTCTGTCGGCAGCGATATAAGCTGTGAACTTTTTTCACTCATCCATTTGCAAAATGCACTTGCTTCAAGATAGTTAACTTCAACCGGCCAATTAAGCGGCAATGGAATTTCATGAACAACAGTACGAAGTTTATAGCTATCATAAGTTTTCACCCAAAATGCAGGATATGATGCTTTTGTGTAATTTCTCCAATCTAAAGCTTCTTCATCCCAATAGATATCTTTTTGATACCCGTCATCATTTACAAATTCCAAAAACTCGCCATTTGAAACTAGAAATTTGGAAGCTTTAAATTCGGGGATATCGGCTTCATGAATACCATATTCATTATCCCATCCATAGTATAGATCATGCTTGTGAGACTTGCCTATAAAAATTTTACCTTGCGGAACTTGTATAAAAACATTTTGCGGGTGATTGCCGCATT
>JAFGWQ010000178.1 GCA_016937075.1 Campylobacterales bacterium
TGTCTCAAAATAATTAAGATACTCTATAAAAAGAAGTATTCCCGCACTGTCAAATTCACTCACACCAGAAACATCCCAAATGATTTTTTTATCATATGGTATACCATGCAACACGTTTTCTATGTCCCGTATAGTTTGAAGAGTCCAATGATCTTTGGAAACTAGCTTGATATGGTCACGGTGTGCTTCTAAAATAAGGTATTTTTCATTCATATTCTGATTATATTAAACTTAATATTAAGTTTGGATGTAATAATCAATTGTAATTAAAAAAAATTCAAAAGCAATTCCCGCCAGATGATATAATTATAATAGCCTTTAGGCTAATGTTTTGAATTTATATTAAGGAGTTACATCATGCCGTACAAAACAAACGATGATCTACCAAAAAATGTTACCAATGTCCTCCCCGGTCATGCACAGGATATTTACCGAGAGGCATTCAATAGTGCTTGGCATCAGTATTCAGACCCAAAAAAACGCCAAGGTGACGATTCGTTAGAAGAGACGGCACATAAAGTGGCATGGGCTGCTGTAAAGCACAAATACGAAAAAGTAGATGATAGATGGGTAGCAAAAAGATAATTATTTACAGAGCTCTTAGTACATGCTCTGATTTTACGTTTATCAATAGTCGTCTTGGTTTTAAAATGAAACTATAGAAAATAAGATACAAAGCTAGCCCTATGACATTCATCAATCCAAACATAATTAGCAGCGTGCCGATATTGAAATGTTTTTTTTCTGCGATAAAATGTTCTTTGGCGTGTCGAGATATTTGGTAATCGTTTTTATAAAACATCATTTCTATTTTTTTTATCATTTCATCTTCGGAAAGCCCAGAAGATTTAACCTTTAGAATATAACTTTCAAAAAGCTCCAAAGCTTCACGATAATTTTTTTTGTCCCAAAAATATATCACAATACCGATAGGTAAAATAAATATCATAATCACAGTAGTCATTGATCGTAAAGCTCCCCAAAATGTTCTTTGTATATCAAAAAAAGCCTCACATCAAATTCAAGCTGATGATATGAAGGTTCGATATGGACACATAGCTTGTAAAACGCTTTGTCATGCTCTTTTTCTTTTAGGTGTGCCAGCTCGTGAGCAACTATCATACGCAAAAATTGTTCTGGTGATTTTTTAAAAAGATGTGATATACGGATCTCGTTTTTGGCCTTGAGTTTTCCCCCTTGCACACGAGAGACAAAAGTATGCATCCCAAGTGCTGATTTGAGATCTCGTATCTTGGTATCATAAAGCACTTTGGCGATCGGCGAAGAGCTTTTTATGTAAATATTTTTTATCTCTGTTACATACTCATAAAGACTTTTATCCGTAGTGTATGAATGAATTTTTGGGTATTTAGAAAGTATGTATTCGCCTAGCTTGTTTTGATCAATTAATGCTTGTACCTGAGATTTTATCTGAACATTGTAACCATCTATATATTTTAGCATATGTAATTATATCTATTTTTATACATATCTAACGATTAGAATGTTTTCTTTAATCGCAAATAATAACGATGCTCAAAACTGCCAAACTCACTTTGATTATCTCCTATATAAAGCAAAGCACCCAAAGAGATAGTAGTTTCATCATCCAAGCTATAAACAAGGACAGGTGATACGAACAGGCTGCTATCATCCAAATTAAATATCATGCTGGCTGACCCTTGGAGCATCAAATTAAAATCATAGCTCAATGATGTTCCTATATAATCCGAAGACAAAAACCGATTGCCAGATAGTGTAGAGTTTTGTGTACTTAGAATTTCTGAAGGCAGATAAGTCTGCGAGGCATGAAGCCACTCTAGCGCTGCAGTGACCCCGTTTTGAAACCCATAATCCACACCAAAAATACCTTCAAAGAATGATTTATCCAATATTTTGTCTTTGAAATACCCTCCTTCGCTCCTCCACTCAATGCCTGTATCAAAGAGATCGCCCTCGATCTCATAACCTATCATCTGTGCATCATTACTATGTAGAAAATCCAATGCGATGTCTGCAAAGCCTACAAAACCCTTTAACCTGCCTGCGTATTTGTAGCTTTTATCACTCCTCTGACTGACCACTCCCATTATCTCGGTGGTTTTATTTGGTGAATAAATATACGAAAGCGCATAGGCTCCAAAAATCTGGTCAGGTTCAAGTGCCAATGGATTGCGTGGATTGAAAAGATCAGTTGGGGTCCATATGCGCCCCACTCCCATGGTGATTTTTTGAAGACCAAAGACAACCCGATGTGTTTCATCATTGTAACCGATATTCAAGCGATGAATACGGCCAAACAATTCTCCTCCATCATAATTATGAGAATGGGTCTCTATGCCAAACGGGGTGTCTGCTTTGATCGTGCGCGAAAAGAGATACTCATCGCTTTGTAGATACTCTTTTCCATAATAATTATCAATATCTCCTATGAAATTGATATACCAATTTTCTTCTTTTAGTGTATAATCCAGCCTCAACCTGTTGTAGTTGTAAAAAATTCTTTCATCTGAAGTATAGGGGACTGCCGAGAGTGTAAAATTGGTATTTTCAATGCTATATTCATTTTCAAATGCCCATGCGCCGATGGTAAGAATAAATAATATTTTAACGATCTTCAATGACTGCTCCGTCTTCTAAGACAATGATCCGTTTTGATTGCTCCAATACATATCTATCATGAGAAGCGAAGATCACGGTAACGTGCTCTTTTTCATTGAGAGAGCGGAGCATTTTCATGAGCCTTTCGCCATTTTTTGAATCCAGATTGGCTGTGGGCTCGTCTGCCAATATCAACTTTGGCCTAGAAGCTACTGCTCGTGCAACTGCTACGCGTTGTTGTTGTCCGCCACTGATCTGTCCTGGTAATTTATCTAAAATATCTTCTATCTGCAATATACCTGAGAGCTCATCTATACGCTTGTTAATCTTGGCTTCGTCATAACGAAGAAGTTTCATGATAAAACCTATATTTTCTCTCACAGTAAGTACAGAGATGAGATTATATGCCTGAAAGACAAATCCGATATGTCGCAACCTGTAATCAGCCATCTGTTTGTCGCTAAGTGCGGTTAGCTCCAATTCGTCAATGAATACGCTCCCGCTTGTCGGCCTTTCTAGCCCCCCTATAATATTCAATAAAGTGGTCTTTCCTGAACCGGATTCGCCGCTTAGTGTAGTAAACTCACCATCTTCGAAAGTTAGATTGATATCCACAAGAGCTTTGACTTCTTTTAGTGAATTTGGAAAGAAAATTTTAGAAATGTGGGTTAGTTTCATAACATTTTTCCTTGTATTATTTCTATGGGCTTGATCTTTTTGAGTACATGTAGCGGCCAAAGAATAGAAAGAGAAGTAGCAAAAAAAACCGAAGCAAAAGCTTGAAAAAAGTAATGATAACGGATATCGGCATACAAAATAGCATTTAACCCAAAACTCTCCAGCCCGGCTTGGTAATACCGCAAGTCAATTCCACTTGATGCAGTGTACACCAAAAAACCCAATCCTAAAATGGCACCTATTATATATCCGGCTATTGCCATAATAAAAGCTTCGCTGATAACTTGATATCGTATATTTTTATATGGGGTTCCAATAGCCATCATTATACTAAATTCTCTCATCCGCTCCAAAATAGACATTAATATGACGCCAAATATGCCAAGTGCCGCAACGGCGAAAACAATAGCATAACTTAGCCAATTAAAAATATCCATCATGTCACGCATTTCTATCAAT
This sequence comes from Campylobacterales bacterium, assembly GCA_016937075.1. GTDB lineage: Bacteria > Campylobacterota > Campylobacteria > Campylobacterales > Sulfurovaceae > BN30871. The sequence continues at coordinate 3,739 of JAFGWQ010000178.1, forward strand.
AGAGGATAAAGTTCATCCCATCGCAGCACATCTAGTGTGCTAAATTTTTTTTGAAGCATTGATTGGATGCTATTGACTTGAGATTTATCTTTGATACGAAGTGCGATTTGTGTAGCGCTGTTTGGCAAAGCAAGAAATTGCTCCATCGTTTCTATAGAAACAAAAACAGACCCTTCATCCACTGCTAAATTTCCACTCTTAATAATACCGCTTATACGAAAAGAGATCGCATTGATTTCACCGCTCGCATCTTGGGCTGTAAACACAAGACGATTGCCTGTAGTTACTTTTAGTTTTTCTGCAAGCTTGAAGCCAATTAACGCTTCTTGTTTTTTTGGGCCAAAATCAAACTTTCCTTGAAACAAAAAAGTATCGAAATCCCCAAATCTTCTCTCATCTTCCAGCCTCACGCCTTTCAAGGTAGCTCCTAGTGATTTATGCGCTGTGGCAACCAATCCTTCCCCGGAAAGTCGAATGGCATATGCATCAATCTCTTTGGATTGATGAAGATATGCTTTTATGGCTCTTGGATCATCTATGTGATAATCTATAGTTTTTTCTAAACGATATTGTTTGGCATAAAGCGAGATTTCTCCGGAATCACTCCTGATAGAGGTGTTTATCATATGTGATACCATTCCATCATACAATCCTTGCAAAAAAAGCAGGCCGCTTAAGCTCAAAGCTATCATCATGATCACCATTAATGTACGAGTCTTACGTCTAATTAAACTTTTCCATGCTAGATCAAATGCTATTTTATACATAACGCATCGCCTCTGTGACGCTGAGTTTATTGATCTTGTAGATAGGATAGAACATAGAAGAAATATTTAATATGAAAATACTCAGAGCATTCCAAATGATCGTAAAAGTATCAAAATGCGTAGGGATAGTATCGCTTATGATACCATACTCTTTGTAGGTCTCGGCCAATCCTGAGATTGTAATTGGATATATCTCGAGATAATACGTAATCACTGCTCCGACAATTGCACCAAAAGAGACACTTAGCAATGCAATGATCAATAATTCATTAAACAGCAAAACCCTTATATCTTTTGGCGTAAACCCTAATGCTCTTAAAAGTCCTATTTGACGTACACGTGCATAAATATTGACATAATTAAATATCATGATCACAAAAAAGATCACTACAAAAAAAACAGAGATCGAGATATATCCAAATAGTGAATCAACTTGTATCAATTGCACTAGATCAAACAAGAGAGTTTTCCAACTTAGTGCTTCATAATTTTGCGGCAAATCGTTGTTAAGAGTTTCAACATAGTGATCTGCTGCCTTATTGTCTATAAAACTGACAACAAAATAACTTGCCTTATTTTCACTCATCATGACACTATCTAAGTAAGTCTTATTGACAAAAGCAGAGCTGGAATCAAAATCAAAAAGCCCGGTTTTAAAGATCCCTTTGACTTTGAAAAGATCAGCCGCAGTAGAATAATCAAGCGAAGAGCTGATCATAGCGATCTCATCTCCGACATCTATAGAAAGACGCTTGGCAAGATCGCTGCCTATATAAATAGCCCTAGTATCATTATCCTCAAGATATGAGCCTTTAACCAAAGAGCTTTTCAGATGACTAAAACTGCTTTCACGTGATGGAATTATACCGGTTATCATAGAGCCTACAGTCTTTTCTTTTTGAGAGAGCAATGCATAGGTTTCAAATCTAGGCGAAAAATTTGAAACAAAAGGTTTTTGGTTTAAAAATGTTTCGATTTGCCCGGCATCTTCAATGAGATGGTCATAATCTGATTCTTCTTGGTATCCTTTAGCATTGATGTGTGCATATCCTGTATATATTTCCACAGAGCTCTTGATCATCTGTTCATGCGAACCATTAGTAAAAGCTACATAAACTATAAAAAAAGCTGTTGCAAACATACTAAGCAAAAAAATAGTCAAAGTACGGCTCTTTGAAGCTAGTATATTTTTAATTGCAAGGCTGTAAAGCATCGGCTTTTGCCCTAGTTTGAATAACGCTTTAGCGCATTTTTACTAAAGTAAGAAGCATCGATGGGAGTGTCATAATTAACCTTTTCAAAAATGATCTTTGTAGAATTTTTCTTTTTTTCTGCATCAAGCGGTTTGAGTTCCATTATCATAGGAAGATTATGAGACCCGTGACGCTGTATGTTGCTAAAAGTCATTATACGTACTTTTTGCATCTGGTCATCATAATAAATCTCTTTTGTTGGCACTTTGTTAGATATATCAACATCGACAATAATCTTCCCCCATACAACCGCGGCATTTGGTTTAGGCAAAAGTTCTATAGTAGCACTCGAAGCTGTTTTAGAAATAAGTCTGGCATTGTAATCCTTGATCATCGAACTTTCTTTTACCATGTCGTCATTAGTAAAGTCACTACCCATCCAACTTTGAAGCATCATAGACGGAGGAATCTTGATAGTGCGTTCAATTTTGGGGACATATTGCCACATTTGAGTATCTAATTTTAAAAATGTTATACCTCTATCTTTTTTAGGATAAAGTATCTTTATGAAGCTTTTCGTATCGCCTTGCGACCAGCTTTCCATTTCAATGGTTCTCTCACCTCGTTGGCCGGTGACGATCATGCGCATTTTGGCATACATAAAATCACCGCGCAAATTGTCTTCAACGGCCTTGATAATATCATCAGCCTCGCTTCCGTAAAGAAATGACGAAAGAATAATTATAAAAGACAGCAAATATCTCATATATCGGCCTTTTTTTATTGTTATCTTTGCATTTATTTTATCTGGCAACCGGTATTGATACCGAAAATCGAATAAAGAGGACACCATCCCATCAAGGCAGTGCCAAGCGGGATCAAACCAATAGCTCCAAACCAACTATTGTTCATAACACCCCAAAATATAATAACCGCTCCGAGAACCAATCGTATTATTTTGTCAACTTTTCCAATATTACACATCATAATAAATCCTTTTTGTGTTTATTTATAAAGATATTATGACATAAATAAATAGATTATCTGCGATCTATGTTCAAAAATTATTTTTCTCCTAAATAATTCCTGATCTCCTCGGCTATCTTTTCTGCTTTAGTGCCTAAGACTATCTGGATAGACTTATTATCCGGCTTGATAACACCGCTCGCCCCAAGTGCCATAAATGCTGCATTGTCAATGCGACTGCTATCTTTTAGTGTCATTCTTAGCCTCGTGATACAAGCATTTGTCTCCACAATATTTTCTCGCCCGCCAAGTGCTTCTATAAAAGCTATAGCATTTGAATTTTTGCTATTTGATTGACTATTGTCAGATACGTTGTCACTAAACAATTGTGGTTTCAAATAGCCCAACAAGACATAAGAAAGTACAAAATAAAGTAACGCAAAACCGGCTCCAAGCGGAAGTATGAGAAGCGGATTTTGAGCTAATTTATAGTTAATAACATAGTCAATAAGCCCTGCTGAAAAACCGAAACCGGCGTGTATATCAAGCAGTTGCGCCGAGGCAAGAGCTAGTCCTGTCAATAATGCATGCAGCACAAAAAGCACAGGTGCTGCAAAGATAAACAAAAATTCAAGCGGTTCTGTGATCCCTGTTAAAAAAGATGTAAATGCCACACCGGCCAGGATTGCCCCTGCTCTTTTTCGGTATTCTTGCGTAGTTCGCAAATAGATTGCTAAAGCCATAGCGGGAAGCCCAAACATCATAACGACATAAAATCCAGACATGTAAACTCCGGCACTTTTATCTCCTGCAAAAAACCGATGTAAATCTCCATTGGCTATGGTCACAACCCCATCTTTCGTATAGGTGTAATCTCCAAGTTGAAACCAAAAAACACTGTTAAGGATATGATGAAGTCCTAGTGGAATAAGCAAGCGATTGAGTGTGCCATAAATAAAAGTCCCTATAGCGTCAAGCCCAATAATGGCGTGTGAAAATACATCTATGCCGCCTTGCGCAAAATGCCAAAAATACCCTGCAAGCATTCCAATGATAATCGCACAGATCGTTGTGACGATCGGCACAAATCTTTTGCCTCCGAAAAAGCCTAAGAATTCGGGTAATTTAATATCATAAAAGCGATTATACAAAAGTCCGGCAATGACCCCCATGATGATACCGACAAAAACTCCCATTTTTAAATTTTCATCGATTCCTAAATATACTGCTTTGGCTACCAAAACTCCAAGAGCACCGGACAAGGCTGCTGTGCCGTCATTATTTTTTGCCAATCCATATGCTATACCTATACCAAACAATAGATCTAGATTACCAAAGATACTCTCCCCGGCGGTTTTCATTATATTGGCTGTCACACCGTCGAATATATCTCCAAAACCAAGCCGTAGAAGCAACGCAGCTACCGGTAAAACTGCGATCGGCGTCATTAGAGCCTTACCGATACGTTGTAAAAAATTAAACATCTCTTATCCTTGCTTTTATAGTGGGTATCATGGCTGGTGTTACTCCGAGTGTATCTATCCCTATTTGCACCAATTTCTCTATAGCATCACAATTACTAGCTATTTCTCCGCAGGTACTTACAGGTTTTGTAGCTCTATCTTGTATATATCTAATGGCATCATAGAGTACACTTGAATGCGGGTCTATACTCAGCGTTGCATGGGTTCTGTCTATTGCAAACAGATATTGAGTGAGATCATTCGTACCTATGGAATAAAAGTCGACGACTTTATTGAACTCTTCTATCAAAAACAACACCGAAGGAACTTCTACCATGATACCGAACAATACGCCATCCAGGGACACGGAATGCTTGGACGCTAGCGCATGGGCTACACCTTTGGCATAGTTGAACTCTTCAACGGTTGCTACCATAGGGAACATGATCTTAAGTTCTCCATTTTGCTTGGCTTTCAAAATGGCTAATAGTTGTTCTTCCATTAATTCCAAGTGTGTTTCAAAAAGACGTATGCCTCGTACTCCAAGGAACGGGTTTGTTTCGCGCGGAAGCGTCAAATATGGCAGATTTTTATCTCCTCCCACATCCAAAGTACGTACAGTTACCTCATCAAAAAGAGAAAATATAGATTTATAAGCCTCAACCTGCTTATCAAATGTCGGCTTAGTTTCGCGAAATAAAAACTCAGTCCTAAGCAACCCAACACCCTCGCATCCAGCTTCTTTGGCTTCCATGGCGGAATCAACATCAGTGATATTTGCCAATACTTTAATATGTTTACCGCTTTTAGTGATAGCCGGTTCAAATCTTTTTTCATTTACCGATGTGGAGTTTGATAGTTCAGCAGATATGGCATTATTTGCACTATCCAAATCACTTTTTGTAGGAACTGTTACCAGCAAACCTTGTGAAGCGTCTAATATCATAACACTATCTACAGGTTTCAAAGAATCTATGTCCAAACTAATAGCAGGTATCTTATAACTTCTAAGCAGCAATGCAGCATGAGCTCTTGGAGGCAGTTCTCTTACGATTACACCTTGAATATTCTCTTTTATTAGAGTCGGTATATCGCTAGGAAGCAATTCATCAGCAATTAACAAAAATGGGGTCTTTGGAAATGCTAGCGATTTTGCGCCTTTCGTAAGTTTGGCAACTCTTCTTTGGATGTCTTGATAATCTGCGATTTTGGCTTGATTGGCAGTATCTTTTAAAGATGTTATAGCTTCATCTATACTTGTTATGAACTCTTGATGTGAAGCATGCGGGAGTGATTCCAATATAGCTTTTTGGGCTATAAATATATCATTATCCTTGGCTAACGATTCAAGCTCTTCTGTGGCAAGTTTGTATGCCTTCTCAAAAGAGATGCCAGATTCTTCATTATGAGAATTTCGTGCTTCATAAAAATACGGCATGCCGACAGCTATACCAGTTGATACACTAACACCTTGCAACGCGGAGCCTTCATAATTTGTTTTTTGTAAGTCTTGTGTCAATTCCAAGTTTGCCTCTTCGGCACACAAAGTCAACAAAAAATCCTGTAATGCTTTTATGGCTTCTGGTGAATCTTTACCGCTAGCTTTTAGGGTTACATGATCTCCATTTTGCAACCCTAGAGCCAACACTGCATTCATATTTTTAACATCTACTTGTTTGCCGCCTGCGCTCAACATAATTTGACAAGAATATTTTTTGGCAATGCCTGCCATAATAGCGCTAGGTCTTAAATGTACACCGTGAGGTGCATTTAATCTTATGACAATGTGATGAGTTTTTGTAAATAGTTTAAATATTGACTTCATAGGCAACTTTGTATATAGAGATAGGTGAGATTATACCAAAAAAGCTATTATTTGATAATGCGTGAAATTATGCCTTTGTTGTCGTTTATATTCATGATATTATCCGGATTTGTCATTGATGCAAGGATGCTTACATAACGGCTTGCATTTGCTTTGTCAGGCACTATCCATGCAAATTTTTTGCCTGAATCTTCGATATCCCGGACAATCTGATTGATCGCATTTTCATCGGGTGAATCTATTTCATTCGAGCCCAAAGAGACCAATACCAGATCGGGCTTTAATTGATCTATCAAAAATACTAGATTTTGCTCCGCCCAATATTGGGAAATAGAATCATCTTTATATTTCGATATAAGATCGACATGGTGCTTTGCAAACAGCTTTTTATATCTCTTATGCGCTTTATTGACTGTATCATCGCCTATAAGAAGCACCTTGTATCGTTTTTTTGTATTTTTGGCTATTTTTTTTGCGCTGTTTGCCCTAACAGAGGGCTTACTATCCATATGCAGCGCTTGAGCGTAAAAAGAACTGTTTTGATATTTTTTCAGCACTTTCATAAAATAGTCATTATTGCTTATCCTGCCGTTATAACAATTGATAGCGGCGTAACTGTAGCCGTGCTTGTTGATACATCGCTTTAATATTCTGCTGCCGACATAAATGTTGATCTGGGGGTCAAAGAGATCATCCCTGCTGATATTCTGCCTTCTTAATTCAGGCATATGCACGGTATTTATCTGCATGATCCCGATATCTTGGGTACCGTTTTTATTGTTGCCGACAGCCATAGGATTCAACGAAGATTCAGTCTTTGCTATTGCATACAGCAATGCCGGATTGATTCCAAATTTGCGTCCCGCATCATCGAACAACCCGTCATAATTTGCCGCCAAAAAAGTAAACGATATCGCCAATACTGCCAAAAACCTCATAACAACTCCGACATTCTCCAAAACAACCCTGCATATTCATCAGCCATATAGACCGCAAAAACCCCGAGAAACAAAAAAGGCACGAACGGGACCTGCCTGTTTTGGTGGCGGGTAAAATACACAAAAGGGATAGCTATCAATGCTGCCGCAAAAAGTGCAACGATCGCCGGCTTGATACCCAAAATAGCTGCCATGGCGCCTCCAATGATTATATCTCCTTCTCCCATTGCCTCTTTTTTTGTCGCAAAAGAGACATAAAAACGAAGCATTGACATCCCGCCCATGAACAAAAGGGCATTTTGAAAGGTTACTAGGGGGCTATCTGCAAAAAAAGAGGCGCTTAGCAGCGTCAAACTGACGCTGTCATGGATCTCATGATGATGATAATCCATTACCGATAATGCCAAAAACAGCGAGAAAACAACACCGAGCCACAAAGAGTGCAGGCTATATCCGCTCTTTAAAAATACAGATACAAAAATAACCATAGTTGCCAACTCCACCAAAGGATACTGAATGGATACAGGCTCATTGCAGCATGCGCTTTTGCCCCTTAGGAGCAGCCATGAAACTACAGGTATATTATGATACCACGCTATAGGCGTTTTGCACGATTGGCATGAAGACCTTGGGCTAATGATAGACAAGCCCAAAGGCACACGATAGATAACAACATTTAAAAATGAACCTACAAACAGGCCAAAAAGCGAAACTATGATAAATTCCATTTTAATCCTTCATTGTGATATTTGCTGCATGAACTCGATGGGGTTATTGGAGTGCTTCAAAGCATTTTGCATCGTGATCATCTTGTTTTGATAATATTTCGCCATCTCTCTTATCTGCGTTTGCATCCCTGTCGTCGCATAATTGAGCTCCATTTGGGAATATATCTGGTGAACCTTGTCAGTACGGATAAGGTTTGCTATGGCGTTATTATTGATCATTATCTCAGAGATCGCCAAACGGCCTCCGTCTATTTTGGGCACAAGCACCTGAGAAATCACAGCAACCAGTGAGATCGCAAGCTGCGCTCTTATCTGGTCTTGCTCATCTCCGCTAAAAACATCGATTATACGGTTGATAGTCCCCGGTGCAGAATTGGTATGAAGCGTCGCGAAGACCATATGCCCGGTTTCAGCAGCCGTCAAGGCAGCCGATATCGTCTCTTTGTCTCTCATCTCTCCAATCAATATCACATCCGGATCTTGACGCAAAGAGTACTTCAGCGCCGTTGCAAAAGAAACCGTATCGCTGCCGACTTCTCTAAATGTAAAAACTGATTTTTTTCTGCCGTGTACAAACTCTATAGGGTCTTCTATGGTGATGATATGCTTGCTTTCTGTTGTGTTGATCTCATTGAGCATGGCAGCAAGCGTGGTCGACTTGCCGCTTCCGGTAGGCCCGGTTACGAGTATGAGCCCTTTACCTCTTTTGACCAATTCCTTGTATATTGTCGGGGCGCCCAACTCATCAAGTGACGGAACATATGACGGAACTACCCTGAAGGCTGCTGCTATATTTCCAAAACTCCTGCAATAATTCACACGAAAACGTCCGACATCTTTGATGTCGATAGCAAAATCGAGCTCACCGCTCTCTTCGAAAACCTTTTTCTGTTTACCGGTAATAATGGAATAACAAAGTTTTTGTACCGTATCGGCATCCAATTCCATCACATCTAGAGCTTTAAGCTCGCCGTCTATGCGTATGAGAGGTTCATACCCCACTACAAGATGCAGATCCGATGACCCGCAAGCGATCAAAGCCTTCAATAATGTCTTTATATCTATTTCATAATTCATAATTATCCCACCCATATTTATTTTTACCCGCCGGTAGCAGACCACAATGAAACCATACCTAGTATCAAACTCGCAGCTACTACTCCCACGACAAGCCCTATCAACAAGGTCATGATGGGCGTTATCGCCTGCTCAAGGATAAATATCCTCTGGTTTGTCTCTTCTTCGTAAATATTCATAAGCTGCACGAGAGCATCTTCTAGGTTTCCGCTCTCCTCGCCTGCTTGGAGGATATCCGCATATATCAACGGTACAAATTTCGCCTCTTGAAACGGCACGGAGAAATTGCCTCCCGAGATGATGACCTCCTTGACATTTTCCAGCACTTTTTTAAAGGGCATTAGATTGATACCCTCCATTGAGATCTCCAAGCTCTCCACCAAGCCCACTCCGCTTCCTATGAGCTTGGACATCGTATTTGAAAAATTTGTCAGAGCGCTATAGAGCATTATCGAGCCGACAAGAGGCGTGTATATCAATACATAATCCAGATAATAACGCACCTGCTTGGATGCTTTGTATATCACTATCAAACTGACAAATACAGCGGCACTGTACGTTGCTATATTTTTCCAATTATCCAAGAGGTATGTGGATATATCCAGCACCATTTGTGTCAATGCCGGCAGCTCGGCTCCCATCGAGGACAAAAATCCTGAAAATGCAGGAATAACCTTGATAGCCATAAAAAAGACAACCCCCACAGCAAACAGCAATGTCACTATCGGCATCGTCATGGCTCCCCTGATCTTGCGTTTGAACTTGGCTTTTTTTTCAAGGTTATGATGGACTTCTTTGAAAATTTCAGGCAAATTACCGCTTTTTTCTCCTGCGCCTATCATGGAAAGTGTCATTTTGTCGAAAAACACCGGATAATAACGCCCGATCTTTGAAAAATCGTTACCCTGCTCTATGAGCGCAACCGCATCTTTGAGCAATAGCTTGATATTGCCCCGCGATGAGCGCTGGATCATCTTGACCGCTTTGAGTACCGGGACACCCGCCCCCATCAATATCCCCATGAGCCTAAAAAAATTATTTTTTTGTTTTTGCGGGACTTTGCGGATATGGTTCCTATAAAAATGTTCTGCGCCTTTTGCTTTCATCACTGCCTCTCTAATCAGCCACAACTTTTCTGAGTTCATCGACAGATGTGATGCCCTCGAGGACTTTTGCCCTGGTTTCCATATAAATGGTTGACATCCCCAGCTCGGAAACTGCATAGGATTTGATCTCTATGTCGCTCCTGCGTTCATTGATCATTCTTTGTATATGCGCATCGATTATCAAGAGTTCATATACGCCGATCCGCGAGGCGTATCCGGTGTTGTTGCACTTAAAACACCCTTTGTGGCGGTATATCGTTTGAGGCTCATCCAATTTGAGCAGCGACATATCAGCCTGTGAAGTTTCATACGCCTCTTTGCAGTGCGGGCACAAAACACGCACCAGCCTTTGAGCCAAAACAGCAGCGACTGAAGAAGAGACCAAAAACGGCTCTATCCCCATATCTACAAGCCTCGTCACAGAACTTGGGGCGTCATTAGTATGGATGGTAGAATAGACCAAATGCCCCGTCAATGAAGCTCTGAGCGCGATCTCTGCCGTCTCTTTGTCGCGGATCTCGCCTATCATGATCACATCAGGGTCTTGGCGCAATATAGTCCTGAGCGCATCCGCAAATGAGACCTTGTATGGGTCTATTTGGACTTGATTGACCCCGGATATTTTCGCCTCTACCGGGTCTTCTACGGTCGTGATGTTGATCTCGTCGGATTTGATCTCTTCTATGGCCGCTTGCAAAGTGGTCGATTTACCGCTCCCGGTAGGCCCAGAGACCAAGATTATCCCGTGCGGTTTTTTGATGACTTTCCTCCATTTTTCCAGCAGCTCTCCGCTCATGCCTAAACTGCTGAGCTTTATCGTCACATCCTGTCCGCCAAGACGTCTTAATACGATCTTTTCTCCGTAAATGACAGGCATGACCGAGACGCGAAACGGTACATCTTTTCTCTCTTGCGCTTCATCTAAGTATGTGTACACCATTTCGCTGCTGTGCGTATCTGATTTTTCTTCTGCATCATTGCTTGCTGATTGTTTATTTTGAGAATTAAAAGAGGAAAAAAAATTTGCTGCTTTCAGGGATGTGTTCGTGTCTTCCTCGGCTTTTTCATTGTACGAATAGACCAAAGCGCCGTCTTGCGTATCTCTTTTTTCGGCGATATTAAGGTTGGAGATCAGCTTGATGCGAGAACTGAAAGAAGGAAAAAAATTCTTGCCATATTCACCGAAAACCTGTAAAACCCCGTTAAACCTCATCCGTATCCTGAAATTGTGTTTTTGCGGTTCTATATGGATATCTGATGCTCCTATAGAAATGCATTTCCTTATCACTTCTTCGGCGAACTTGATTGCCCTAATATTCTCAGGGATCTTTGCTAAGTCCTTATCGCTGCTTAGGGAAAAGTTTCTTCTCATCTCCATGCCGTTTTGCAGCACATCCGACATCCGGGCAAACGCTTCGCGATCAACCGCTATCTTCTCTATCTCTCGTCCTAACTCGCTTGAAAGCTCTTCCCATGTCGCTGCAAATACCGGCGAATCGAAATATATTCTGGCATTTGCCTCATCGACGATATCTGCGATCACACGGTATTTCTCAAACAACTCATCTGTTATTACCGTATATTCGGAAACAAAAACCGCTTCATTGGCTTCTTTGGCTTCAAACTTTTGAGCCAAAAAAGCTGCCATGAACTCTTTGGATGCGATACCGTTTTTGTAGATGATATCCCACATGGGAATTTTGCTTGATGTCTGTTCTTTGATGATGGAGGCACGGCCTTTGTTGTTGATGACGCCTGATTGCTCCAATTCTCTTAGGAGTGTCGCTTCAAAGTCTCTTATATTTCTCATTTTTCTTCTTTTTGATTATTGTATGATCACATTCTGGTTTGGCAAGAACATCATCGAGCGGCTGTCCAACAACTCCCATGCGCCTGCTTTTTTCTGCATGATAACCACCTGCTTTTCTCCCGCAGTAATATAAAAAGGGTTTGCGGCATCATCTGTATTTCTATCATGCGTAACGACTGTCTGTGTATTTGTGCTTATGCGTATATCTTTTATAAAAGTCGTTATGCCAAGCTGAGTGCCTTCGGCGCTATCGTGAAAATCATACGCGGTGTTATTGATAGTAAGCGTATCATTCGCAGCTGTTGCCAGGTCTATATCAAATGCATATTTGACCGCCCCCGCATGCCACCCTGTCGTGCTTTGCATGGCATCTGACAAACTAAATCCGCTTGCATATGTCAAAAACGGTTTATACGCTATATCAGTCCCGCCGCAATCTGCATTAATAGTATTTTTTTCTATGCAATTTGACGTAGTATTTGGTACATAATAAAGCATCGGAGAGTAGATGATGACCCTCACAGCAGTGATATCGGCACTGTTTTCAAGCACGAGATCTATAGATAGCGATCTTGGCATAAAATTATTTTTCGCATACTCCACGCCGATATCATCCGCATATAGCGCTTTGACGGATTTTGTATCGGTTGCAAATTCATTAAATTCAGGTTTGAGATGCGGTATCGCCGCGCTTGTTTGCTTATCGCTTCCGTACGATATCAGTTTCACATACGGTGTCGGCGGAGTAGTATCCGCGATATTGAGTTCGTAAACTGCCTCGATGGGCGTATTCCACCCGTCTTTGAGTGTTTTATTTAAATTGCTGCTTGCGGCGAGATAGGAGTCATGGAATCCTACATACAAAGCGCCGTGTTTGCCGTCAATTACACTCATGCCCTCTGCGGGGTCGATATACTTGCCTGACACCGTTGTGTTGTCCGTCAGAAACGGCATCGGCACTTTGAATGTATTTGCAACACTATAGAGATCTGCTATACGGTATTTGCCGAGTGTCTTTGCTTCTCCTGACGCGCCGGTATTAATAAAATAGTTTGCATTTTCACGATCAAGCATAAAATGCAGGTTCGGCGGCAGCGTTCCGAAATCATTCAAAAAGCCGCTCAAGTCTCCGCTGCTCTCTTGTGCTATAATCCCGTCTTTGATATTTTGCATTGTTTTTACCGTTAGCTGTTTGGCCTGTATGTTTCCTGCATCCTTAAGCCCGCTGAGCACCAATGTCGAAAGCATCCCTATGATCGCAATGACTATCAATAACTCTATGAGTGTAAACGCCTTTCTTGCTGCTGTAAACATCATCTATCCTCATTGTAAAAAAAACTACTCAACCCATTATCAAAAAGGTACAAAACCGAATCATCGTAGCCTTGCGCAGTATAATCTATATCGAGCGTAGCGACACTCGTATCTCTCCTTCTATCAGGCCCGAACGATACTATGCGCGCGTATTTGGCCCTGAGAGTTCCTGCGCCGGATACTCCTGCGAGTGCGTCCGATGTAGGTATCTGTATCTCATACGGGGTACCATACGGGTCGAGTACCGTCGGGGCATTGAGCATGGTTGAGCTTTTTACGCCGTAGATTTCTTTGCGGTTTCTTGCATTTTCGTACAAACTGTTCATAGTGCCGTCGAATACGGGGGTATATACCGGGTAAAGTTCGGCATTTGCTTTGGCTGCGTCCCATGCGGTATCGATATCCCAAAGCGTAGATGCACCGTCAAACTTATACAGCTCGATATCCTGCTGCGCTACAAAATAGAGATTGCCCGTTTCGGCTTCGCCGCCACCCAAAGCTTTGAGGCTTGAAGGCTTGAGATAGCCGTTGCCTGCTATATATCCACCCTTCCATCCGCCCTTATCGGGATTAAGCTTTTCTTTGATGATGTCTATGAGCACCTGCTTGCGCTGCGTTCCTGTGCCGTTATCCCCCTCGCTTGTGGCATCCACTCTCAAATCTGCGGCATTGGTATAATGGCGGTCTATGAATGAGATCATATTTCTGCATACATCGCTTGTGGCTGCATTGTTATAATTCACCGCGCCGATACCGCCTGTAACGTCAAAGCATTTCTCGAAACCGTATGTCAGCAATGACACATTATCAGGCGCAAATCCCACATCCCCGTAAAACTCCAAAGCGCCTTTTTTGATCATCTTCATTTGAGATTCATTGAACTGTTCTTGTGCTGCCTCTTTGGTGTTGCTCAATCTCGGGGCAACTATAGCAACCAAAAAACCCATGATAACTATGACGATCAACACCTCGATTAGCGTAAACGCGCTGCGGTTTTTTGTCACTCTGCAAGTTTTCATATTAGTTTCTTGACAAGTTGAATATATTTTGGGTCTATTTTGATCTTGTTGCCGGCGCCAAAATCCATCTTGATATCTTTGAGATAACCTGTCTTTTTGATAGCATCAAACACTAAAAACGCTTGCGTAGCAGTATAGCTCAATCTATATCCGGCTATTTTCACAGTCGCTTTCTCATCCCCTCTTGCCAATGACAGAAATATACTCTTCGCATCCCTGTCAAACTCCATATCCTCTATCTTGCCCATCTCGGCGGGGATCTGCATATTTACCAAAGGCAAAATGTATGTCTGGCTGCTAAACACCTTTTGTGTCAATTTTTTTAGTTTTGTGTATATCATCTGTATTCCTTATTTTCGTAATTTGAGTATCGGCATCGTTTCTATGCTTTTTGGGGCCGCTTCTTGCAGAGGCTCATCAAAAGTTTTTAGATTAACGACGCAACCCCCCTGTCCGGTATTGTCCAATTGATTTGAGATCATAAGCTTGAGGTCATCAGGCTTGGTAGATGCCGCCAACACCTCATCCATATCCGCCGCACCATCAAGGTAAAGCTTCATAAGCGCCTGGTCAAAACTCTGCATGCCGTATATGCTTCCTTGAGCGATGGCATCGGTGATCTCGCTATCCATATTGTCTTTTATGAGCTGTTTGATACGCTCGCTTGCTACCATGATCTCTATAGCAACACATCTGCCGCCTTTTTTGTTTTTGATGAGCCTTTGTGCCAATATCCCTTGCAAAACAGAAGCCAGCGTAAGGCGGATACGGTTTTGCTCGAACATCGGGAAGATCCCTATGATCCTGTCTATGGTCTCTTTGGCATCCAAGGTATGGAGCGTGGAAAGCACCAGATGCCCTGAATTTGCGGCATGCAAAGCTATCTCGACTGTTTGTGCATCCCTCATCTCTCCGACCAGGATGATATCGGGGTCTTCCCTGAGGGCGGATTTGAGTGCGTTATGGAAACTATACGTATGCTCGCCGACATTTCGCTGCTCGATGATGGATACCTTGTCGTTATGCACGAACTCTATCGGGTCTTCTATAGTGATGATATGCCTTTTTTTGGCAGAATTGATAGCATCGATGATGGCTGCCAATGTCGTAGATTTACCGCTTCCGGTAGTCCCCGTGACCAGCACCAAACCGCGCTCAAAATTTGCAAACTGTTCAACACTCTTTGGCAAACCAAGTTCCTGCAGCGTCGCGATTCGTGTCGGAATGATACGAAAAACCGCCCCGTATCCGCCCAAATGCCAAAAAAAGTTAAAACGGAACCGTTTTTTGCTTTTGTTTGTATAGTATCCGTCAAGCTCTTTTTCATCATGCAGTTTTTTCTGTTGCTCGGGAGATAATATCTCAAGCATAGTAGCTTTAAAAAATGCCTTATCCAACACCTCTTTGCCGATCACTTCTATATCGCCATTGATCCTGGCCCTGGCTGGGGTATCTGTTTTGATATGCAAGTCACTTCCGCCCTTTTCCACCATGATATCGAGCAGCTTGTCAAGTTTTGTTTTCATGTTGTCGTACTGCATCAGGCCTCACTTCCCGATATACGGCTTTTGGCCGTTATGCCTGGATGATTCCGCGCTCTCAGGGTCATAGCAAAAAGTATCCTTGTATGTGAGGTTATCTTGCAGTTCATTGCGGATATCCTGGCGCACTTTATTTTCTTTTGGATTATTCGGATCTATGATAGTAGGCGTCAAGACCATGATTAGCTCCCTTCTTGATTTGTCATTTGCTGTTTTTTTGAATATCGTGCCAAACACAGGGATATCGCCCAAAACAGGCACCTTGCTCTCATTAATTGAATTTTGCTCCCTGATCATCCCGCCCAAGACTATGCCCTTTTTATCGGTAGTGCTCAAAAGCGATTTGATGGTATATTTGGATATGCCGTCTATTGTATAAGATTGCGTACCCCCCGTGGCGATCGGTATGACTATGGTTTGCGTTTTGCCGCTGAGAGATGATATCTCGGCATCTATCTTGAGCAGTATCTCGTTATTTTCATTAATAAACGGGGTTATGCCAAACTGTGTACCGAGTTGTTTCTTTTCATATATCGGCGTAGGCGGGATAACCACGCTTCCCCCCTCATTTGTCGTAACCGAACCTTTCTCTATGCCTGTGACCACATATCTCTCTTCTGTCAGGTCCAGCTTGGAAGATATCCTGTTTAATGTCAGCAATACAGGCGAAGATATGGAAGTCGCCTTGCCGTTGTGTTTGGCTATATCTATATTTGCCTGTATATTAGAACTGAGAAACATATAGCTTATATTGCCTATGCTTCCCGTACTGCTAAGCACCTTGCCCAAAGCAGACGATTTGGAATCTTTGATGATAAAATCAAAGAACGAATGGTAATTATCCCCCAATGTCATCTCTATGATCTCCGCTTGGATCAATACTTGTTTCATAGGCCGGTCTATCTTCTTGAGCAGTTTTTTCGCCTCTGCTATCAGCTCAGGTTTGGACGAAGAGAGAAAAACCATATTTTCATTGAAATAAGGCACGATATAGAGTACATCACGCGGTATATTGCTGTTTTGCAGCGCCGTATCAGAGCTTGCAGCAGGTGTATTTGCGCTGCTTGTAGCTGCAGTGCTTGTGCTTGCCGTACTCGCAGAACTGCCGCTGTTGTTTGCACCCTCGATACCCGGAGCCACGCTCGCACCTTCAGTGGAGGTAGCAGCTTTCATTGGCTGTATGGAGAGATCTGGTGTCATATTCACCAGGTTGCTGTATGCGAGATTTTTGCTGCTCGAATTGATCACTGCGCGCCCGGGCATCATATCCACCAAAAAATTGATAGCATCACTCAAAGCCGTATATTTGACCGTCACTTGCGCCGTATTGAGCGTACCGCCATAATAATTGCTTTCCAAAAACTCCTGCTTGGAAGTGAATGTGACAATGTTATTGTTTTGAACATATGTAAGGCCGGATTGTTCTGCGACCATATCGAGCAAACCCTTCATGTTTCCATTTTGCATATGCACAGATAACGGTATCTCTTGGTATTTTGGGTGCACATTAAAATTGAGCCTATACTCATTGCCGAGATAGCCGAGCAGGTTTTGGACGGATATCTTGTCGAAATTGACATACTCTATCTCTATTTTGCTCAGCTCTTTTGCATTGATACTGCTTGTTGCCAGAGCTATTGCCAGCCATATCCCGATTGCGATCTTTTTAAATATCATAGCGAACAGCTCCTCCGTTGTTGATTGATAATAATACATAGCCGTGTTCTATTTTGATGACCTTTATGGAGGTCTTGATATCCGATGTATCTACATACACACTCTCTCCTTCACAGACATACAAAAGCCCCTTTTCCTGAATATCGAGCAGCGCTTTGTGTATCCCGTCTTTATACATGATACCCTTGACCTTGATATCGGCCTGCCTGTTCGTGCTTGTCGGCGTCAAGTAATACTTGCCTGTTTTTTGGATATACCTGTCGCTTACCGCGAACGGGTCTCTTTGGACATTCCATTTCGCCGCTTCTATCAGCGTCGATAAAGCGGCCAATACTATCATCGCTTTTTTCATAGGGTCAGCACCCCTATTTGGATCTTTGTTTTGACCAGCATTTTGTTGTTTTCGATAAAGATCTTATACTCCACGATCTTGACATCCGCATACATAGAATACACATGGTCATAAAAATTCATCAAGCCCGCATAAGAACCGTTCACGGTCAATTCCATAATGTTTTGCTTTGTATCCATTTTGTACTCATATATATCAAATTTGTACAAATTCAATTTCCCTATCACGGCTATGGCGATATCATCACTGTTTTTATAGATGACTTCGCCGAACTTATCGACTTTTTCTTTGAGTTTGCTCTCTTCATGAACCAGCGATATCTTTTCTTGTTTGAGCTTTCTGATATCCTTTGCCAATCTATCCTCTTTGAGCATGGTTATATTCTGTTCCACATCCGATATCTTTTTGATGGCCGGCGCCATGTTTTTGTTGTAGAGATAATAGATAAACACTGCACCGATTATTACCTGTACGCCTATAATGAGATATTGATTTTGCAATAGTGCCAGCGCACGGCGTTTTAACTCATCACTGTTCATAATATCTCCAAAACAAACTCATTATTAAAATTGCTCTCCAATAGTTTTTGCCGGTCATTTGTATCGGCCCTATTGGACTCTTCGAGCCTTGAGGGCTCATCCTTGGCAGAGTCTCTGTCATTCAAAGGAAGCGTGCGGGTTTTGTTTTGCGGGTACTCGAACAATTCCCTCATTGACCCTTGCGCATTAGGCGCGCCGTTTGATGCCGCGAGTTGATAGGTGGTCCTCTGGCTTTTATCCGCTGCTGGCATCTTGTTTTTCCCTTTGTTGTCCGTCAGGCTCTTTAAAAATACTTTTTTGCCCTGCAATGAAAGCGCACGTATATACTTTAGCAGCGAAGATTCGTATATACATCGTCCAGATACGGTGATAACGGTATTTGTATCCGTATTTGCTACCGGCGCTTTTTTTTCTATATTGGTCAAAACCATATCGTCAGGCAACCCGTTGGCTATCATATGCAGTGACTTCGCCTCTTGGGATACCTTTTTTGCATCTATGAGGTTTTGCATATTTGCTACCTTACTATTAAGTGCCGCTATGTTTGATTTGATCCTTTTATTGGCTGCTTCCAGTCTCTTTTTTTGCTCATTTTTCTCCGTCACGTGCTGATGCTCTTTGATGATGTTATCCAGCTTGTATTCCAGATACCACTGCCCCGCATAAGTCAGCCCGGCTATCGCTGCGATCACAAAAAACGGCAGTACAGAAGTGTTCTTGTGAAGCTGCTCATATGAACTCAGATGTTTGCTGACTCCCAAGCGAATCGCTTTGAAGTTGATCTTGAACAGCTCGTGGTACGCTATGCTTACGACCGTTACGTAGCTATTATCCAGGCTGATATCCCTCTCTAAACGGCTGATACAGTTAGGCAGGTCTTTGTTGTAGTTGTATGTCCTTATATGCACCCCGCCTGCCAAAAACTCTATTTTCATCTTTTTATAAAAATCACCGCCGCCGCTCAGGACTGTTTCGGGCGCATTTGCAGCCAGTGCCATGAGCGCTTCATAGTCATAATGCAGGTTAAACTGCTGATAATCAAAGCTTCCATCTTCGTTTTGATACATCGTATAAGCATTTGCCCCTATAACATGTATGCGAAAATGCGACGCGTTATCATCAGTGTACGACGACGAAAACAGTGATGACTTCACAGAGTGGAACTTCTTGATGGAGATATCCGACGCATCCATATAACTCTCTATGCGGTCATACGCCTCTTTTTCGCAGATAGAGACAAGCTTATGCATCCTATCCTTCTCTCCTGTCCTAAACGGAGATATGGTCGCATACACATCGCTCATGCCGTATCCGGAGATAGCTTCTATCTCTTTGTTGATAGCGCTGTTTAACATGGTTTCATCTTTGAAACGGCTGCTTTGTATGCTCACTTTATAAAAATCACAGTAAGCATCTTGGATGATAACTATCTGGCTCGGAAGCGCATATATAGTCTCATATGATACTATGGTGATGACGTTTTCTGGCGATTCATACCACGTATGGTCCATTTCCGCCTCTACGCCGGTGATCCGTTTGTGTACTATGTGCAGCTCATCATACGTGTAGCTTTTGAGATATTTGATATCCAAAAACACCCCCTGCTTGGAGACTATTGACACCGTGACCACGTCACTGAGCATTTCGATCACGAAAATCGATCTGGGAAACAGCGATGTGATGACATTATCCACCGCTTCGAGGAAGCTTAGCCTCATCTTTTTGACCTGGCTTATGACGGTGGCGGATTGCTCTACGAAAATATCGTTGACATCAAGGGTGTATTTCGCCGCAGCAGGCTCTTTGACGCTCAGAAGCTCTATGATCTTCTCTTTACGCTTATTGCTCCTGCTAAATAGGCTGCCGAAACTCCATTGCAGTTTATCGCCGACTGTATTTTTGCCGGGTTCTTTGGTATTGAAAAATTTGACCATGTTCACAGCATCTTTTTTATCTTTGCCAAAGAGCCGGACAAGCTTCTGTTTGATCCGTTTCATCATAAATGCGACAACACCTCATCTTCGCTGACTTCGCCTACGAACCTGGCTTTGATCTCCATTGTCTTGGTATCCACCAGATAGCTTACCGGAAATGCGGTCGGCTCAAAGATATCATAATACCCTTCAGGGATCCTCGATACGGCATACTCTATGCCGTGAAGGCTCGCAAAATCCCTTACCTTCGACGGATCTGCGGCTATATACCCGATGACGCTCAGCTTGTCGTTTTTATCGAGTTTATTGAGAGTATCTATGCTCTTTATGCAATGGCTGCACCGCAAGGCAAAAAACTCGAACAATACATACGGCTTGGCATCAACCTGCTTTTTTATCTCTTTCGAATCGCCAATGTAAGCCGATATATCTATGGAATTCAATGCATTGCCGCTATTTTGCGATGCATTCTCATCATGCCCGCAATGCACGCAAGGCTGCTGTGCCGGGATCGCTGCCCATACGGCTATCACGACTCCGAGCATGCTGAGCAGCAGTACCATTCTTTTAGTTTTATCCTGCATTGCCTCTTTGATCTTTTGTACCATTTATGCTCCTTTAGCTTCTTGGGCGGTATCTTCGCACCCTTTTAGCTTGCATACCAAAGCGTACCAATCCTCAAGCGCAAGATAGATGAGCTTATCGGCCTTCGTATGCTCTATGCCTGCTTTGGTCTCCAAGGCATATGCAAGCTGATGCGCCATATACGGGTTTTTTTGCTCCAGTATCGCCATATATTTTGCAGATTTTTGTATATCGCCGGATAGTGCGGCGCATATACTCATAGCTCTTAGAAGGTCATCGCTTGGCTTTAGCGCATAAGAGCGCTCATATGCTTCCAATGCAGGCGCAAATGCCCCTATCCGCTGCAAACCTGCCCCTTTGATCTCCAATGTACGCCCGTCATGCTTGGCGATATTTTCTATATGCTTCATAGCTTCGAGCAAAGCGTTGTGTTTGACATACAATTCTGCCGCTGTTCTGTTTGCCCCGTCATGATTTGACCGGATGCTTACTATTTTTTGGGCTGTGCGCAAGGCTTTCATATCATAGCCCTCTTTTTGGTAGCGTGCCATGAGCTTTTCGAGCTGCGCTATATCGTTCGTTACCTTATACTCATTTGCTATCTCTTTGGCTGCGGGCTTTTTGGCCAATTTTTCATATGCCTGCGCCAATGGTGCTAGGAGTTCATCGCCTTCATACTGCCCGCTTGCTTTGATATGCGCATAGTAGCCGTACGCGTCGTCATATTTGCCTGTTTTATACATATTAACGGCCAAAAGCCTGTAATATTTGATCTGCGGCCCGTCATGATGAATGAGCGAAAGAGCCTCGCCGGCGCTTTTGGTATAATCTTTGAGCATATGGTCCACAAGCGCCACGGCATATCCCGCTTCAAAATCATCGGGGTTGAGCTCATAAGCCCTGGCATAGTACTTTCTCGCATTTGCCATATCCCCTTTGTGGCGATACAAAGCTGCTATGCTGTGCAGGCTTCGATCATCCTTGTCATAGAGCGCTACGGCTTCTTGGTACAATTTCAGCGCTTCGTCATTTTTGCCTCCCGCGTATGCATTGTATGCATTGAGGGCAGTTTCTTGAAATACCCTTACTTTGTTCTGTTCGGTCTCGTAGGCATAATATCTGTATCCTATCCATGCGGCAATTCCCGCCATGACGATAGGAATCAAAGCAATAATTATTTTGGTCTGTATAGTCATCTCTTTTTATCCGTTTTTGTTATTTTCGTGATCCACAAACACCGTCATTCTCACGAAGACTGAAATCGGCTTGTGTGTTATCCATGATCTCATCGGTTCTCACCGCTCAATACCCGCAAAGGGGAAAGGGTATTGAACGCTGTTAACCTTTGTTTATCTATTTTGTTATATAATTAAATCGTCGCCGGGGATCGCTCCCCGGCGGCTATGCGTAAAAGGGAGGAGGCAAACCGCTTTGCCGAATCCCAATTATTTAAGAGAGATACCTACAGCATCAGAGCTTGCTCCCCAAGTATGTCCTTCAGGGCAAGATGTCGTAAAGTCAGTAACTTTTTGCGCACCGAAATACTCATAACCGCTCGCAGGAGTACGTCCGACTATCTCTAATGTGCCGTCATCTTTTTCATTTAGCGCAACAGCATGCAATGTATCTTCACCCATTCTGTCCATTGTAGCTGCAAGTCTCGGCACGACTATTACGTAGTTGCCCCAACTGAAATTGTCAGCATTTTGAAGTTGTCCAGGGCAAGTACCTGCTTCATCCAATATACCGCTTTGTACCATTTCTCCGTCTTTACCTACACCGAGCAAGATACGGCCGATATTTTTACCTTCGTGCATAAATGCAAATGTACCGCCAACTTGTGCATTTTCAGAAGTAGCATCTTTTGGATCAACCGGAGTAGCACTTCTTGTAGCAACATTGCCGGCTACGGTAACAGTATCGCCTTTGGCATATGCCGGAACAGCAGCATTAGTAGCAGCACCCATACCTGCCATCAATACTTTAAGGTCAACAGCTACAGGCTGTCTTGTACCTCTTTCTTTAATGTTTGTACTGCCGCCTGCTTGTTGTTCGCCAAGAAGAACATTATTAACTTGTGCGAGCATTTTAACTGCGCCCATACCCATACCTCTAAGCTCTTTTGCTTCATCAGCGTTTAGTGTATAAACTTGCGGTTTGAATCTCTCTGCAAACTCGGCAGACAAGAACTCAGGCCCGTTCGTTTTATCTTCATCTGACGCAGCAGGGACAGCAGCAGTGGTACCGTTAGCATCAGTTGCAACGACCATGTTGGTCAATCCGGCAGGAAGTTTACTGTCAAGCGCATAAGCTGAATTTATAATCTTTCTTAGTCTCTCTTGGTTGGTATCGCACGCAGTATCTACGCCTTTATCCACTATACCTGCCAATTTCGGCGCTACCATAGCTACCAAAAAGCCCATGATCACTAATACAACCAAGATTTCGATGAGCGTGAACGCACCTCTAGCCCCTGTTTTCTTTTGGTTTTTCACCATAAGATCTCCTTTTTTGAAATATTTTATCCATACGGTTATGATACTGATTATCACAACCGCAGAAGCGAACTTTAGTATAAGCAAACTTAAACTTAGATAAATAATTTGAAAATAATTATCAATATTAGATTTTTTATTTTAAAGTATGAGGATAAATATTATAATTTGATAATATTTGTTTATATTAATATTAGTTTAATTGGTGACACTCTCGTCATCCTCGCAAAGGCAGGGACCAGCTTTTTTAAAAGATGTCATAATCGCATCATTGTGAAAAGCTTTAAGCAAAAGTGAAACATACTTCACTCAGTAAAGGATTATTGCAATTTGATCATTATTTGCCGAAGTACTTATGACAATTTTTGCGCTACTTTTTCTCTTGTGCTTACACTCTCTGTGAGAAAAAAGTAGTGAAGTAAAAACAAAGTTTAACTATATGATGTGGATCCCCGCCTTCGCGGGAATGACAAAATTATTTTAAATCCTGCCATAATCGCATCATTTTAATAATGAGGTGTAAGGTGGGTTCACTAACCTATCGTTTTATTATACCGGTGCGTTCACCAACGCACTATGCGGATATTTTTACAACTTTAATCTTGCAGTATTCCGTTGTCTTTAAGCATTTCAAGAAGTTCACAATCGCCAAGCGCACATGCTTTTCTAGCATCAATTGACGCATTTTTATAATCGCCGGAACGTGAATATGAAACTCCTCTATTGATAATAGCTCCAAGACAATTTGGTTGTTTGGCAATAGCCGAGGAGTAATCTCTTATTGCTGATTTATAATCTTTCCTCTCATAATAAATAAGTCCTCTATTATTATAAGCCGAACAACCGTTTGGGTTTACAGAAATAGCTTTTGTATACAACTCTATTGCTTTACCAAAATTTCCATTTGCATATTGAGCATCACCCTGTTTGAGATAATTTTCACCGTAAGCAAAAATGCCCAAAAGAAGAATCAAAAATAATTTTTTCATGCTTACTCCTTCGTATAATAAATTACCAACCAAAATACTAAAATATGGTTGGGTTCATTAAAGACTCATAGTTTTCACAAAAGCTAACAGCAA
>JAFGWQ010000179.1 GCA_016937075.1 Campylobacterales bacterium
AAATCTAAATAAGAAAGGAAAAAGACAATGAAACAAAGTAAAATATTTATCAGTTTTGTTGCAGCATCTGTATTAGCAATAACCGCGAAGGCGGGTACGGTGGCCGGTTTCGGAGGAGCGACGGAATTTACCCAAATAGCGAACAACTCTCAACTTGCGGCACAGTATGGAAAGCAGCTCCAGCAATATGCGACTCAAATACAGCAGTATCAAACAGCGGTGCAGCAATTTACCAATCAGGTACAAAGCTATAAGTTGATGTTGCAAAACATCGGTCAGTTGCCACAAACGCAGTGGAACCAGTTTGCTTCTAGTGTTAATAAAATGCGTCAGATCATGGATAATACAGCAGGAATGACTTATACCGCTGCAAACTATGATCAAATGTTTAAGAAACTGTACCCCAAATACGATACGTTGTTAGCAAGTGGTCAAGTAGATCCAACAAGTGTTTATAAAAGTTTATCAAATCAAACGAACGCAACAGTCAATGACTCTCTCAAAAGGTTAAATCTTACTCAAGCAGATCTTGAGAATGATGTGACAACCATGAGAGAACTTCAAAATGTAAGCCAATCTGCCCAAGGCCAGCTAGGTGCAATTCAAGCAGCTAATGAAATTGCACTTCATCAAACAAACACACTCAAAAAACTACAGCAAACAATGATGTTGCAAGCGAATATGCAAGCTCAAGCAGTAGCAGCAGATCAACAAAATAAAGACGCGGTAAAAGCTCAAGAGGCGCAATGGGGTACATCAAATGTAAATATTGCACCTGGCGAAGGCAACACCATGGGCGGACGACAATGGTAAAAAAAATATTGATCATTTTTGGTCTATTTTTCTTTTTTTCAACCGCTTCTTTTGCTGCGCAAGAAAAAAACATACCAACACAAGTACAAGAAAAGTTTGAACAGAAAGTCCAAACTTTTTATCCAAAGATAGAATCGGCAGCGAGGAATGTATTATTTTCTCTGGCAACAATCCAACTTGTTCTTACTTTCGGCTTTATGGCGATGAGAGGTGAGCTGGAGCTAGGTGGTATTTTTGCACAATTGGTTAAAACTGTTTTGATTGTTGGTTTCTTTTTGTTTGTATTAGAATCGCCGCAATATTTGAAATCAATATATCAAGGCTTTGACAAATTAGGTGTAACCGCCGGTGGAAATCAAGCCAGTATGGATGAAATTACCAACCAATTTATAAACATGTGGAAAAAAATTTATGATAGTGTTAGTATATGGGAGCCAGGTGCAGCTATATTTTATGTAATAGTTGGAGCAATTGCTAGTGTTGCATTACTTCATCTTGTTGGTACTGCACTTATGTTTTATGCTTTTACAATTTTTAGCATATATGTTGGTATATTTTTTATGGCTTTTGGTGCTTTTGATCAAACTCGGTCATGGGCATTTCATGCGATAACTAACGTTGTACGTTGGGGTGTGAAATGGATGATGATCTTGTTGCTAATGTCTATTACATTTACCCTTGTTAATGATGCACTAAGCAGCGCAACTAATAATATTGATTCAATGATCGTGTTACTAATTGTTTCAATCTTGATGGTTTCAATTAACAATGGTCTATCTGCGTTTGTGGATGGTTATTTCTCCGGAATGGGTGGAGCGGACAACGGCAGAGGTATGCAAATGTTGGCAGTAGCAGCATCAGCTGGAGCAGGTGCTGCCGTAGGTGCTGCAACCGGTGCAGCTGGCGGAGCAATGGCGGCGAGTGACGCGGTAAAAGCAGCTAAAGCAGGCAATCCTGACGGAGGTGCAGGTCTAAAAGATTATGCTAAAGCAGCTGGCGGAGCAATGGGATCTTCTTTCAAAGGTGGAGTAGAGGGAGCTAAACAAGGCTTTCTTTCTGCCCTCACTCAACCGCCAGGATTTGGTAAAACCAGTTCCGGTTCTTCAAGCAGCGGCATGGGTGGTGGATCATCAGGTTCAAAAGAGGTGCCACTTGGTACAGATAGCGGTTTTGGTGGTGTTGACGGTACTATCGGCAACGCAACGACAGAACCAAAGCCTAATCCAAACGTGGTTAGTTAATTTAAAGGAGTAAAAATATGTCGGATAAAAATAAATCTGTAAATCCGTATTTAGACGGACGTCGCGAATGGAACGAGAGGTATGGCAGCTATATATCACAAGCTAAAAATTGGAGAATATTCGCATTTTTGAGCCTATTAATAGCTTTAATGGCCGTAGCAGGTGTTATTTATATTGGTTCACAGAGCAAAGTAAAGCCGGTTTTGATCGAAATAGATAAATTAGGTACTCCAATAGGAGCAAGAGAGATACCTGATATGAAAGTAGATCAAAAGGTAATTAAATACGCGCTTGGTGATTTCATTACAAATTATAGAACAATCTATAAGAGTGATCCAAATATACAAAAACAGATGATTTATAAAGCTTATAAATATTTGTCCGATTCATTACCGGCTTATACACAAATAAGTGAAAATTATCAAAACAATTCTCCTTTTGCATCACAGTTTGATAAACAAATAGAAATTGTTAGTGTATTGCCCCTAGGTGAAAAAGCTTATCAAATTGATTGGATTGAAAAAACAATCGATCGTGCAGGCAAAACGATATCAGTTGATAAGTATAGAGCTACGGCAAATATTGTATTAAAAACACCAGCTACAGAAAAAGATATTATGAATAATCCAATCGGACTTTTCATTAAAGATATCGCTTTCCAAAAAACATTAAACTAACTAAGGAGAAAAAAAATGAAGAATAAAATATTAACTTCAACATTGCTTGCAGTAATGCTAACATCTGGAGCATCTGCATATAGCAATATGGAAAATCACTCTTTGCAACTTGCAAAAAAATTTATCAATGGTAAAGACAAAAGTTTTTATAGACCCGACGGTGGTGTTGTGTTTTTGCATGGTGGTACGCTGCCTAGTGTGCTTACCGCGCCTTTGAAACTAACTGATATAGAATTGGAGCCTGGAGAGACCATAAAAGAGGTGCAGCTTGGTGATACTGTAAGATGGCAGGTAAGCCCAAGTATATCCGGAAGTGGAAATATGCAAGTAAGTCACGTTATTGTGAAACCGACTGATAGTGGTTTGGCAACAACACTTAATATTTTTACGGACAGAAGATCTTATCATATAAATCTAAGATCCACATCAAAAAATTATTTTCCAATCGTTGCTTTCGCCTATCAAGATCAACTACGAAACTTTTGGTCGGATTATCAAAAAAAGCTTCAACAACAAAAAGATAATAACACGATCAAAGATCCTGATATTGGATCAAAAAATGCAGAAGATCTCGACTTTAATTACGACATAAGCGGCAGCACGAGTTGGAAGCCAACAAGAGTTTACAATGATGGCGTAAAAACATATATTTTTATGCCGAGATCCATGAACTCAAAAGATGCGCCGGTATTGCTGGCCATTGATGGTTCAGGAGGTCAAAAAATTGTGAACTATAGAATTGTAAACAATAAATTTATTGTTGATAATCTATTTGATAAAGCGATTTTACTAATCGGTGTTGGCAGTAATCAAGATAAAGTTGTAATTACACATTCATCTCGCTCTTATCATAATAGAGGCTCAAATTTGAGCGTGTTAGAAAAATAAGGAGCAAATGATGTATAAAATAATAATAATCATGGCCGCTATTTTATTCACCGGTTGTGCAACAACAAGCTTTAATACAACCAACACAGCTTATTTGGTAAATGATTTTTTATATCAAACTAAAAATTCATACCCGGTGTCTAGCACTAAAATATATATAAAGTCCGACTCGGCGTATAAAAAGCAACTATTAGACGCTTTAAGAAAAGCTGGCTATAAAATAGAAAATAGCAGCTCCAGTGCAAACGTTGTAATAGATGTCAAAATTGGTGGTATCGAAAAGAATGTGTATAATCTTTCATACATAGTAAATGATCAAATGTTATCTCGTGCATATGTAATAAACAAAACATCTGCCCCAATAACCAATTGGTCAAAAACAATAGGCGGTGTAAAATGATAGGTGAAGAAAATCCACAAGGAATTAAGTTAAAAAAACCGCTTCCGGATGGAATTAAAAAACTTAATTCCAAGCCTTTCCTTTTTTTGGGAGCAATAACAATTATTGTTATATTGTCTATCATATATGCAATGAGCCAAAGAGGTGTGAAAAAAGACTCAAATGAAACGGCAAAACATGAAGATGTTATAGAAGCTGTCAATGATGATAGCGTAGGCAATATTATAAAAAATGCTAATCAAGCAAGTGCGGATGAAAACAAATCATCTGCTCCGCTTGTAGTGAATGGAAGCAACATGAATGATTATAATGTTACAATGCCTCAACAAAAAAATACACCTCTTGACGATGCCGCTCAAAAAGCAGCAGCAGATCAATTACAAAGATCAATTGATGCTAAAAATTCGCCAACGGCTTTAGATAATACAAAGTCTCAAACGAACAATCAAAATGCAGAAATTGGAAATATTTTAGCCAATGTTATGAATCCAAATCAAAACCAAAATCAAGGGGTAAACTCTTTGGCCGAAATTTTGGCAGCACAAAATCCACAAAAATCAAACATTAATCAAGACTCAAATAGTTTTATGAAGAGCACGCAAGCCTCTTATGATTATTTGCCATACAAAAAAACTCCTCAAATCAGCAAATATGAGCTTAAAACCGGGAGTGTAATTCCAGGAGTGATGATAAGTGGCATTAACAGTGAGCTTCCTGGCATGTTAATTGGTCAAGTTAGCCAAAATGTATATGATAGCGCAACCGGACACTATTTGTTGATACCACAAGGTTCAAGACTTGTAGGTCAATACAGTGCCAACGTACAATATGGACAATCAAGAGTGCTTATAGCATGGAACCGCATTATTTTTCCGGATGGACAGTCTCTTAATATAGGTGCAATGAATGGCACGGATCAAGCAGGTTATGCAGGATTTGAGGATAAGGTTAATAATCATTATATGAGAATCTTTGGTTCCGCTCTTTTGATTTCTGTTATTGGAGGAGAGTTTAGTTTTTCTAACGGTCATATAGCAATAAATCAACAAGCTCAAAGTGCTAATAGTGGCACTACAATATCACAAGTTGGAAATACTATGCTCGAAAAAAATCTTGCAGTATCTCCAACCATAGAGATACGCCCAGGATATCAGTTCAATATCTTTGTTACAAAAGATATGCAGCTTGAGAACCTGCCAAAATTTAAAGGCTAATAAAATGAGAGTGATGTTTTTGGTGCTGCTTGTAGTATTACAATTAGAGGCTTTTAATGCCTCTAACGCAGAAATAATAGCTAAGACACACTTAGGAGGCAAATATGTATGGGGCGGTACAAATCCAAATTTTGGAGCCGATTGCAGCGGCTTTACACAATATATTTATAAGCAGCAAAATATCAATCTTCCGCGAACTGCTTTAGGACAATCACAAGTTGGCCAAAGAGTGGAACCATCTGCACTACAAAAAGGAGATCTTCTTTTTTTTCTTACAGATAAAAAAAGAGGTATCCCGGTCACTCATGTTGGTATGTATTTGGAAAATGGAAAATTTATACACGCGGCCAGTCAAAACAAAGGCATAATAATTTCGTCTTTAGGTGATTATGCCAATCGTTTTGTCGAAGCAAAAAGAGTTACTAACGAATTGCTTAAAGCAACTAATGTTGTCAAGTTTGCATTAAGTCTTCAAGAACAAGCCATGAGATCTAATACAAAAGTTAATACTGTAATGGATCCGCTTGTACTTCTTGATGGCAAATACGTTAGAGCAAGTCAACTTTAAACTAAAAAAGGAGAGTTATTATGTCTGAAAACCTTGAAAACTATGAAGAAGAGATCTATACCGTTATTGACGGTAAAGAGTATAAAATAGTAGAGGGCGTTGAGTACACCGTACCGGCTGAAGAAGCTGCCAAAATGGGTGTTACAGAAACAAGTGAAGATACGTCTGAAGATATTGAATAAAGGAATTAGTATGTCGGAAACGAAAAACAGAAAAACATTTTATGAAGATCTTGTGGCTGAAAAAGTAATTGAAGCTATAGAAGCCGGTACAGCACCTTGGCTAAAGCCTTGGAGTGGAGAAGAGCTTTATCAAAATTATCCACGTAACGGACTTACCGGTAAAGACTATAATGGCATAAATAATATAAACTTATCGGTAAGTGGTTTTCAAGATCCACGTTGGTACACCTTTAAGCAAGCTCAAAAGCTTGATGCTAAAGTCAAAAAAGGCGCAAAAGCTATAATGATTGAACATTGGAGATTTAAAGAATTAGTCCAGGAAATGGATGAAAATAATAATCCGATTTTTGGTGAAGACGGCAAGCCTAAAAAGATAGAAGTTAGATTAAAAAATCCAAAAGCTTCATATGCTTATGTATTTAATGCTGAACAAATTGACGGACTGCCGGCTTTAGAAAAAAGAGAGCTGCCTGCTAAAAATTTTATGCCAAACACAATTGCTGAAGAAATTTTAAAAAATAGTGGTGCCGATATTAATCATGTTGGCGGTGGACGTGCTTTTTATGCTCCTCGCACAGATTCAATAACATTACCGCTAAAAGAGCAATTTGAAACGATTGAAGGCTATTATGGTACAGCTCTACATGAGCTTGGCCACTGGACTGGCCATGAGAGTAGATTAAATAGGGATTTAAGCGGTAAATTTGGCACAGAAAGCTATGCAAGAGAAGAGCTAAGAGCCGAACTTGCTTCTTTTATGCTATCAAGCAAAATAGGTATTGATTTTGATCCATCACAACATTATTCATACATCGGCAGTTGGGTAAAAATATTAACAGAAGAAAAGCAAGAGATTTTTAAAGCATCAAGAGACGCTAAAAAAATAAGTGATTACATCGAAGGATTGAGCATGGAAAAAACAAATCAAAAAATGTATAACAATGACGGCAGATTGACAATGGAAGAGGCTATGAAAAGAATTGATATAAGTTTGGGTGACGCAAGCTTTGGAAATCCGGTTTATCTTAAAGATGGTACTGTTATCATGGAGCATTTAGCTGGTGAAACTGTTGGTACAGTCAAATCAGAAGGTTTATATCTTTTTGCCGGTGAAATTGGGAAAATGAAACCTTTAAAATCTCTTAGATTTGATGAAGCAAAAGCTTTAGTAGCAGATACATATTCTATAGAACAAATCAAGCAAGAAATAGATCCGAAAAAAATGGAAACATCCGGTGCGTTTTTGGATAGTCCTTACTATTATGATGAGATAAGAAATGAAATTAATTCATATTTGAAAGATATGAAGCTCACACTTGACCAAGATCTCCTTAAAGAATATGAAGCCGCGGTTGTAGGCATGATAGAAAGCGATGGAGGCTATACAATAGCCGAAGCGGTAAAAGAGGCCTATTTTGATGTAAACGAAAAAATACATATAGAGCAAGTAAATACAAAATTTGTATTATTTGATCCAATTACATTAAAAAATGTAGCAACTGCGGATACTCTTGAAGATTTAAAACAAGAATATTTTGCTTTAACAAAAAATGAATTTTTTAAAGATATGAATACTCTTGTGTATGAAATGAAACAAAAAGAAAATGGTACATGGATAGCTAATTATGACAAAAAGCTTGATGTGGATTGGAATAATTTTGAGAAATCAATTTCTCAATCTCAAGAGCATCTTGATAAAACTGCTATCCTTAATAAACAAACCTATCTCTATGTACCAAGAGAGGAAAAAGAAGCTGCAAAAAGTGTTGGCTGCCGCTGGGATGCAGAAAATAAAGCCTGGTATGCCCCGAAAGGTACAGAACTACAAAAAGTATCCGCATGGACGTTGAACAATCAACAAATTAAAATTGGTGCTTTTGTTGACGGAGGTGCCATGGATACAGATCCAATCGTTGCTTTTAGAGAAGAGTTAGCAAAAAGAGGGTTCGAGCTGTCAGGTAATCCGATTGCCGATGGTAATTTTCATAGAGTGAAAGTGCCAGGAGACAAAGGTGCAACTAAAAGTGGATCTTATCGAATCCACAATGACGGCCGCCCGAATTTATACTTGAAAGATTTTAAAAATGATATAGAAGAAAGTATAAGTCACAAAGAGAGTTATTTTAGAGCTGGAGCAGATGATAAAACAATCGAAGCTCAAAAAGAAATAAATCGCATAAAATCTCTCCAGGCGCAAAAAGATCTTGAGAGAAA
>JAFGWQ010000180.1 GCA_016937075.1 Campylobacterales bacterium
ACTACAAAGGGAGTCGAATGAAAACAAAATATGTATTATTGTTGGCAGCACTTTTGATGATGAGCGGATGCGGGGATAAAAAAACAGATGAGCAAAAAGAAGTAGTGATACAAGAAGAAAGCACGAAAGATATGAAAGATGCCTTTGAAGAAATAGGCAAAACTTCAGAAGATCTAAAAAAAGCTACTCCTCTGTCAAACGAACAACTAAAAGCTTTGCTGCCTGAAAAAATTGATGGACTTTCAAGAAAAAAATATTCTATAGGTCAGCTTGGCATGCATATCGCTGAAGCACAATACGGAGAAGAATACAAAAAAATCACACTTTCTATATTAGATGGAGCGGGCGAAGCAGGGAGTGCTATGATAGCAATGATGCAAATAGGTATCAATGCAGGAGGCGAGAGTGAAGATGAAAATGGATATAGAAAACCGATAAAAATAGATGGCAATAATGGCGTTGAAGAACAAGAACGGTACAATAATAGAGTTGCTAATAAAATTATACTTATCGTGAAAGGACGATTTATGCTGACACTTGAAGGCAGCAATATAGAAGTAGATAAATTAAAAAGCATCATAAAGGATGAAGATTTTATAGATAAATTAGAAGATTTGGCAGATTAGGGTATATCAAGGCCGGTTTTTATTTTTTGCCAATGGATGGGCTTTGAGATACTCTTCTAATTTTTTGGTATTTCCAAGCTTGGTGTATATTTGAGTTGTTGCCATAGAGGAGTGCCCTAGGAGCTCGCTAACATCAGCTATTCTTGCTCCACTGTTTAGCAGATGTGTAGCAAATGAATGGCGAAGCTGATGAGGTGTAGCTTTGATCCCATGGGTTTTAAAAAGCTTAGAGAGCTTATATCTTAGCCCTGCTGAATTTAGCGGGGCTTTGTCTTTTTCAAATAGATATTTTTGAGGTGTATAAATATCTATATACTCTTTTAATATGATTTGTAGTTCAGGTATTATCGGCAACTCGCGTACTTTATTGCCTTTGCCGAGAATCTGTATCCAACCACCCTTGATATCAGATAGTTTCAAAGAAGCCAATTCGCTTATTCTAAGTCCCAAACCATACAACATATACACCAAAGTCTTTTGTTCTGTATCTGCAGTCTCAAGTACCTCTTTTAGATGAGTTTCTTCAATAGGTTTTGGCAGTGTTTGGGGTACCTTAATAGAATCATTCGGATAAAAAGTGACATTTAAATTTTTTTGGTCATTTAAAAATTTGACAAAAGAACGTAAGGCACTTAGCTTTTTAGCTATAGTTTTTTTGTTGTTTTTGATAATTTTGAGCCTAAAGGGCGTAATGTCAATGGATATTTTTTCATCAACTCCTTGACTTATATGACTGATTTCTATCATCTGCCTCAGAGCAACTTCATAAGTTACAATAGATGCTTGGCTATATCCTCTAACCTGCCAAAGATAATCTAGAAAATCGTCGCTTAAGGCAAAAAATTTCTCTTTCATGGCAGATTATATTATAGTATGTTTGAGCATAGCTTCTTGAACCACTTTTTTAGCTTCATCGTGTTCAAGTCCATCAAGAGTTATACTTTGAGCATATATGTCTATCTTGCCAAAAGGTTTAGGGATAACGAATTTGTCCCAACTGCGAAGCTGCCAATAGCGGCTAGCTTGATAGCTAATTATACAAATTGGAAGTTTTAGTTTTTGAGCTAATGAGATTACTCCGTCATTTAGATAATGTCTAGGTCCTTTTGGCCCATCAGGAGTGATAAGGACTTCATTGCCTGATTTAAGGCAATTCATTGCTTCAAGCAATGCTCTTGCTCCTCCTTTAGATGTAGAGCCTTTGATAGGTTTGATGTTTAGATATTTTATGGTGTTTGCAACTATCATACCGTCTTTGTGCGCCGAAGCTATTGCATAAGCATTTTGTTTTGGATGAAGCTTGCGATAAGCTTGCGGGGAAATAAAAAGTTCTCCATGCCAGCAAGCCCATATATATTGACTGTCATCTATAGGGGTAATATGATGAATTTTTTTTTGGGCTGTTAACCAAACAAAACGCATCAGAAAATAGATCAAAAATGGTACTACATTGAGTTCTGCCCAATGAGTAATTTTTTTGATCATTGGTTATCCTTGATCACTACTCCATTAAGTAGACTTCTAGAAGTTTTGGTGATTTTTACAGAATTGATAGTGCCAAGCAACTCTTCACTTCCCTCTACAAATATCAATTTTCCGTCATCGCTGCGGCCAGCAACTTTGCCGTTTGATTTTAATTCATCAAAATAGACTTGATGAGTAGTTTCTAGTTGTGCTTGCATTATCTCATCAAGAATCCCGGTATGTCGTTCTTGAAGTCTTGTGAGTCTAGCTGATGCGACCTCGGAATCTACTTGGTCTTCATATTCGGCTGCTGGAGTATGAGGCCTAGGAGAGTATATAAAAGAGAACATTTGATCAAATCTGACATGTTCAAGCACATCCATCGTATCTTCAAAATCTTCGTCGCTTTCGCCGGGGAACCCTACTATGATATCTGTAGAAATTGTTGCATTAGGAACTAAAGATCGTATCATTTCGCAGCGGTTTAAAAACCACTCTTTGGTATATCCTCTTTTCATGGCTTTGAGTACTTTACTTGAGCCGCTTTGTAGAGGAACGTGAATTTGCTTGCATATCTTGGGATTGGAAGCAAATTCACGTATAAAATCATCGTCCATGTGTAAAGGGTGAGGCGATGTGAAGCGAATTCTCTCCAGCCCTTCTATTTGACTGATAGCTTGAAGCAGGCCGGTAAAATCTTTGACTTCACTCTCTTCACTAAAACGTCTACCGTAATTATTTACATTTTGGCCAAGCAACATCACTTCTTTGGCCCCACTCTCAACCGCTTTTTTGATTTCGTTCACTATTAGATGGCTAGGTATTGATATCTCCTCACCTCTAGTGGTAGGCACTATACAAAAGGTGCATGATTTATCACAACCCATTGAGATATTAACCATAGCTTTAAAAGGATTTGTGCGATATTCGCCAAATGCATATGTGCTATCATCATAATTTGTGTCTATCTCTACAGCGTGTTTTTGGTGTAATACTTTTGTGATCTTGGATACATTTCTAGCACCTAAAACAAAATCCACCATTGGAGCCCTGCGGATAATTTCTTTTCCAAGATGGCTTGCAGTGCATCCGCATACTCCTATTTTGGCATTTGGTTTTTTATTTTTAGTAAAAACGCCGATTTCTGAAAAAAGTTTAGCTACAGGTTTCTCTCGGACACTACATGTGTTGATGATGATTAGATCAGCTTCCGAGACATTGGCGGTAAGTGAGTAGTTTTCAGTTGTAGATAGTTCGGCAATGAGATGTTCGCTATCGCGAACATTCATGGCACATCCTAGTGTTTCAATATATAGTTTTTTTTGCATCAAAAGTTATATAATATGTACTTCATAGATGTATTCGTTTTCATCCAATCCGTACTTAACCTCTCTCATATATACGCTAGATCCTTTCTCTTCAAAATACTCTATAAGCTCTTTTAGCTCTTTGTGTGAGTTTTCCCTATCAAAATAAAATATAGATTTCGTCGACAACTCAGCTTCAATTTCTTCTATATCTATAGCTTTCGGTTTAGCTTTTAGTGATGTTCTGGCAAGTTTTAGTTTCATTTTGATCCTTGTATTATATGTGTCATTCAATGCTTAATTATGGTCATTATACTTAATTTTGGGTAAAGGTTCGTTGAGATATAATTGTATTCTACAAAAATGAATACTTCCCACAAGAGATATCAATGTTATTTATGCCTTCTTTTGGTAGGAATATAAATCATTTTATAAATAAAAAGGATAACTCTTGGAAAAGATTTTAGATACCGTTGAAGCTATAGCACACGAAAAAAATATTACAAAAGAACAAGCTCTAGCTGCATTTAAAGATGCACTTATCAATACTGCAAAGAGATTGACATCTCCCGAGAGCATGTTCGAAGTCTTTATAGATAATCAAAAGAAAGATTATACTATATTTAAAACGATCTCTATAGTAGCAGATGATGATGAGAGATTAGTGGCCGGATCTGATGGGTTTATGGCTTTAAGCACTGCTCAAGAATATGATAAATCCATTGAAGTTGGTGATACTTTCAAATCAGAATTTGATCTAGAACAGTATGGACGTACAGCATCAGCCAATCTTTTTCGTGAATTAGAATATCATATCCAAAGACGTATTGAGCAAAGTTTGCTAGAGAGATACCAAGATAAAGTAGGTACCATCGTAATAGGTACAGTAACTAGAATAGATAGCGAAGAAAATACATATGTTGAGATAGGCGAATTAAGAGGAGTTTTGACTCTTCGTAATCGTATAAAAGGAGAAAAATTCAAAGCAGGAGACACTATCAAAGCACTGCTTAAATATGTAAGTATAAATCCTAAATTTGGATTATTTCTAGAGCTATCTCGCACAGCACCAAAATTTTTAGAAGCACTTATGGAGCGCGAAGTTCCTGAAATTGCCGATGGTGTCCTAGAAATTACTAATTGTGCGAGAATCCCTGGAGAGAGAGCCAAAATAGCTCTTAGAGCACTACAATCCAACATCGATCCTGTTGGGGCGGCAGTAGGGGTAAAGGGTGTGAGGATCAATGCGGTAAGCGCTGAACTTATAGGTGAAAATATCGATTGTATCGAATATTCACCGATCCCGGAAATTTTTATTACTAGAGCGTTGAGTCCTGCAATAGTTCAAAACATCAAAATAGAGAAAGAAAAAGCAATAGTATCGATCACAGGCGACCAAAAGGCAAAAGCTATCGGGAAAAGCGGTATCAATATTCGTTTGGCTTCTATGTTAACAGGATATACAATCGAACTTAATGAGATAGAGGGCAAAACAGCAGAACCTAGTGACACAAAAGAACCTTCAAAAACTACAGATACTTCAGCGCTAGCTAATTTGTTTAGATAGTTTTAAAGAGCCGATCCCCGCCTACGCGAGGATAACGTGCTATATTATAAGAAATCGTCTATTGTTACGCGACTGTTTTTTGCTTA
>JAFGWQ010000181.1 GCA_016937075.1 Campylobacterales bacterium
CTATGCGTTCTATAGGCACTTTTGGTGATTTGATGACAAGCTCTCCTCTGGCATTAAAACTTAAGTAGATATTTTTTAACTTTGGATTTATGATATGATTATAGGTAGGCAAAAGTCCCAAACAAAGCTCCCGAAATTGATTATCAATAGTATATCACAACTTATTTCAAATGATAAATCGTCTATTTTTGGCTATACTCTGATATTATAAATTTATACAAAGAATATGACCATATGAATCTTTTATCCAAAAATGCACCGTTAGAACAATCAATTGCAAAAATGAAAGATATATTAAACGATTGCGGATTTCAAATTATATTTTCTACCCAGAAACATCCTTTGAACCATTGCTATTCTGTTAACTTGACTTCTGCAGAAGCACCCAAGCATATTTATTCAAACGGCAAGGGTATTTGCTCAAAAGCATCAATGGCAAGTGCTTTGGGGGAATATATCGAACGATTACAAACCAATAATTTTTATAGTGATTTTTATCTTCCAGGCCGGAGCCACTATCCTGATGAGATAGCGTTTGAATTTGGCGGCGGCTATCTAAATGATACTTTATTATCGATTTACGATCCTCATAGTGAGCTTGAATACGAAGATCTGGTAGATTATAATAGCGACTATCAAGACAAGATTGTAGCACTGCCTTTTGTAAATTACACTACAAAACAAAAAGTTTATATACCTATCAATATACTCAATAACCTATATGTAAGCAATGGCCTAGCATCAGGAAATACGCCGAGTGAAGCTAAAGTGCAGGCTATGAGTGAAATTTTTGAGCGTCATGCAAAGATAGAGATCATAAAAAACGGTTATGCCCTCCCTGTTTATCCCGATGAGATATTGCAAAGATACGATAAGCTTTATGAAGATATAAACAGTTTGAGAGACAAGGGGTTTGTGGTAGAAGTTCTTGATGCATCGCTGGGAGGAAAATTTCCCGTAACTGCTATTTCGCTTATCAACCCAAAAAACAGTACGCTTTTTGTGTCATTTGGATCACACCCTATTTTGCAAGTATCATTAGAGCGTACCATGACAGAACTTATGCAAGGTCGGGATATTGACAACTTTGACAACCTTGAAATACCTACTTTTGATATGAGCATAGTTTCTAGCAGCTTTAATCTGGAATCACATTTCATAGATTCCAACGGCAAACTTGGTTTTGGGTTTTTAAGCGGTAAAAAAAGTTTTAAATATTCTTCATGGGAGTATAATGGTGCAAATACAGAAGATGAATTAAACTATCTATTAAATATTTTTAGCAAACTAGGAAAAGGACTTTATATAAGAGAATATGATTATCTTGGATTTTATAGTTGCCAGATCATAGCCCCAAATTTTTCGGAAGTTTATCCTATTGAAGACCTTGTTTATAACAATAAAAATAGCGGCAAACAGATCAGGGATCTGATCCTAAACTTTAAAGACTATGATCCCAAAGAGATACTCGAATATATAGAATCGCTCGATGAATCTTTAGATATGGAAAATTACATAGGTGTTATATTCCAAAATAATTTTACTATGGCACAATTTAAAGCACAAATATATCTACTGCTCGGCGACAACGAAAATGCTCTTGCGCTTTTGGATATAGAAACAAATAGTATTGCAGGGATAGTTGCACAATTGCTTATGATGGAAGAACAAGGATTGTCTTTTAATGAATACAAAGATGGGCTATTTGCCATTTTTGGCAAAAAAAGAGTTCTTGATGCGCTTGATATAATAAAAGGCAATAGTTACCTTATAGATACTACGTTTCATCAAGATTATATAAATATGCTTAATATGTATGACAGATTATCGATTAAAAAATCTCTGCAATTGCAAGCACAATAATTGCATTAACTTTTTAATTTAATTGCACGAAACCTGCTACCAAAAACGCTATTGAAGCCAAAAAAGCCGATACAAGAGCATACGGAAGCTGCGTGCGGACATGATCCATATTATCGCATCCGGCAGCCATGGAAGAGATTATAGTAGTATCGGATATGGGAGATGCATGATCGCCGAACACTCCGCCGGATATGACCGTGGCTGCCATTAGCGCGGATGAGATATCCATAGCTCCTCCTAATGCTAAAGCTATAGGCATCATCACAGAAAATGTCCCCCAGCTGGTACCAGTAGCAAACGCCATAATGCTTGATAATAAAAAAACCAACAGAGGAATAAAAATAGGAGAAATTGCGCCATCGAGCATAGAGGCCATATACGCTGCAGTACCAAGTTCACCTATTACTTTTCCTATTAAAAATGCCAATATTACCACTATGGCTATAGGTATCATATCGCTAAGGCCTTTATATAGCGCATCAAAATAGCCCTTATGCGTCAAACGTTTGACCGGTACAAAATAAATATATAAAAAAATGAGAGTTGAGATAACGGCATAATATACAGAAGTCGAACCGCTGCCTTTTAATATATCACCATTGCCTGTCAGATATAATCCCGTAAATACGGCACCGACAAGGATTATTAGAGGAAAAATCATACCCCATGGTTTTGGACGTGATTTCACATCACTTGATATCGGAATATATGCTCTGGGTTTGGCTTTCCTCATTGGACCGATATTTATATCTTTTACAATAACAAAAAGTACGACAACGATAGCAAAAATGGCATAAAAATTAAGAAGAATAGCTTGAATCAAAATATTTATCGCATCACCTTGTATAACTCCTGAAGCAATAGATGAAGTGATCAACCCGAGCAGTAATGCTCCCCAGCCGTTAAGCGGTATCATGGTGCATACCGGAGCAGACGTAGAATCACAAATATAAGCTAGCTTTTCTCTGCTTACCCCGTTTTTGTCGCATAATGGTTTTGCTACTATAGAAGCTACCATGACGGTTATGGATGATTCTATAAATATAATTAAACCTATGGTATAAGCCAAGAGCATAGCTCCGATAGGCGAATCGATTTTTTGAGCTTTTTGTGATAAAAACTCAACAAATTCATCTACTGCCCCGCTGCGATTGAGCATTTCCATGATAGAGCCTACAAGTACAACAAACAGTATGGTTTTAACTATCCAGCCTTCTGCAAATAGAGCTACTATTCCATCGAAAAGAGCAACAAAAGCATCCGTAGCACTATAACCGTTTAAAACCAAAAGTCCAAAAAATGCGCCGCCCAAAAGAGATATCACCACATCTTTTGTAATTATGGCAGCAGCGATGGTAAACAATGGTATTATGATAGATACAACCCCGTATTCCATCAAAATACTCTATTTCTTTTTAGGGCTTTTGAGTATCAAAAAAACAACTACTAAAATTACTGCATATGCTATATAAGAATATAGGTTGTCCGAAGAGTTTGGCATTAATTTACCTCCATTATTAAATCTTTGCTATATACATTATGTTGCTGGCAAATAGATACTTTTGCATTATTTACAACTATGGGAGTCACTATCGACTTAGCCTTTGAAGAAATTAGAGGCAAATCGACTTGAATCACAGGGTCTCCAGCTTTTACACTTTCGCCCTCTTTAATCAACCTAGTAAATCCCTCTCCTCTTAATTCAACCGTATCAATACCTATGTGCACTATTACATCCAAGCCGTCGTTTGATGCCACAAACGCATGGTTAGTAGGAAAAATCTTGGTTATCACTCCATCTATCGGAGAGCGAAAAATATCTTCAGACGGTTTTATGGCCATGCCTTCTCCAGCCATTTTGGCCGAAAATACTTCATCCGGTACACTGCTTAGATCTACAACCTCCCCGGCTACTGGTGCATAGATAGCTGTTTTTTTACTTTTTAACCATCCAAACATTTTACCCCTTTGTATATTTTATCTTGCCGTCTACTATTGTAGAAAGGATATCTAATTTTTCATCAAAAAGTACCATATCGGCATCATATCCTGCTTTTATAAAACCTTTTTTTATCCCGAGTTTACGAGCCGGGGCCGCTGTTACACTATATATTGCTTCTTCTAGTGTCATATCGGTGAATTCAAGCATATTTGCAAGTGCTTCATTTAGCTTCAATACGCTTCCGGCAAGCCTGCCGTCAGCCAATGTTGCTTTACCATTGGCAACCATTACTTCTTGTCCGCCCAGGTTATATGCTCCGCATTTCATACATCCTGCTCTCATGGCATCGGTAATGAGTATAAGTTTCTCCTTTTTTTGCTTCCAAAAAATATGCAAGGATGCTTTGTGTGTATGGATACCGTCAGCTATGACATCACAGGTTATGTCACTATCAAGCACTGCGCCCAGCACTCCTGGAGTACGATGATGAAAACCGCTCATTGCATTACCCAGATGCGTTGCATGAGAAACCCCTGCATCAAAACTCTTTTTTGCCTCTTCGTATGAAGCGTTGCTATGGCCGATACTTAATATTACATGGGGATATTTGGCATTTATATTTTCGACAAATTTCATACCTCCTGCTACTTCTGGAGCAAAAGTGATCATTTTAACAAAAGGTGCAAACTCATCTATGATCTCCATAGATGGAGCCAAGATAAACTCTTTATCTTGAGCTCCGCACTGTGCCGGATTGATAAAAGGCCCTTCCATATGCACCCCCAATATCGATGCGCCGTTTACAAGCCTTGCATTATCACGGATATTGACAAGTGCATTTACAATATCATCTTTTGACATTGTCATCGTAGTTGCCAAAAATGAAGTTGTGCCAGTTTGCAACACGGTATCACTGATAGTTTGCAAAGCATCCAATGAAGCATCCATGGTGTCAGCTCCTCCGCTTCCATGTATATGCAGATCTATAAAGCCGGCACTTAAATATGCTCCTTTTGCATCGATCATGTAGCAATCTGCATATTTGCCAGATTCGTTTTTGCAGACTATATCTTTAATGCTTTGATCAAAGATCACAACGTAATCTTCTACTATTCTATCTTCCAGAACGATCTTGGCATTTACAATGGCGCTTAGCAAGGATTTCCTCCTGAAGCTTCAAGAAGCTGTTGCTTTAAAACTCTTTTTAAAACTTTACCGGTAGCATTTTTGGGTAATTCATCTATAATATATATCTGTTTTGGCAATTTATAATTTGCCAAATGTTCTTTGAGATACTTTTTGAGCTTCCCTTCATCGATACTCTTTATTCCGTCTTCGAGTTCAATGTACGCAACCGGCATCTCGCCGCACTGCTCATCATACGCTCCTACTACAGCACTCACCTTGACTCCGTCAAACAGATCGACTAGTTCTTCTATCTCTCTTGGATAGATGTTGATACCCTTGGATATAATAAGGTCTTTTTTGCGATCTACTATATAGAGATAGCCGTCTTTGTCCATATACCCCATATCTCCGGTAAGCAGCCAACCGTTTATTATGGTTTCTTGGGTCGCTTCAGGCCTTTCCCAGTAGCCTTGCATTATATTATCACCCCGACATATTATATCGCCAATTTCTCCGGTGGCCAACTCAACTAGATTGTCATCTACTATCTTGATCTCATATCCAGGCAAGGCCGAACCAACCGATTTGACCTTTGTTTTTTCAGGCGGATTGATACAGACGGCAGGGCCCGATTCACTAAGTCCATAACCTTCCAATAATTTTGCGCGTTTAAACTTCTCATCCATAGCAATCAAAGTTTTTTCTTGTAGAGCAGCTGCGCCGGAGATAAATGCGCGGATAGAGTTAAACCACATGAAATACCAAGGCAATTTTGCTCTCACAAGAGCATTGTATACATCTGGGATTGCAAAAAACAAAGTTACTCTTTTAAGCAGTGTTTGCTTGAAAATATTTGAAAACGGCTGCAAAGATTTTATGATCACTATAGAGCCTCCGACATAAAGCAGCAACACAACACCAATCGAAAGCGTAAAAGAGTGAAACATCGGCAAAAAGACTATGGATCTGTCTTTGTCTGTGACATACACACGTGCACTGCCTGATTGGGAGTTTGAAAAGATATTTTTATAGCTTAGCATTGCTCCTTTAGGCTTGCCTGTAGTACCTGAGGTATATATAAGCACTGCTGTGTCATTTACTGATTGTTTTGCAGGCTCAATATCATATCCCATATTTAATATATCGTCAAAGCGCGCCTCGTCAAGATCACTGTTTTGCAGATCTCCTTCCCAAATAATATCTCCCAAAAGCTCTTTTTTACACCCTGCGCGGACTACTTTTTCATGGATCAAGGATGCTATGATAAATTGTGCTCCGCTATCTTCAAGTATGTAGTTTAATTCGTCTTCTTTTAGAAAAGTATTGACAGGCACTGCAATGGCACCGATCTTAGAGATGGCTATCAAT
This sequence comes from Campylobacterales bacterium, assembly GCA_016937075.1. GTDB lineage: Bacteria > Campylobacterota > Campylobacteria > Campylobacterales > Sulfurovaceae > BN30871. Next base: position 6,302 of record JAFGWQ010000181.1, read on the forward strand.
GATACGACAAACTCCACACTATTGCGCAAAAATAGAGCTGCCCTATCACCTTGTCTGATGCCGCGATGATAAAGATATCCGGCCAAACGATCTGCTTTGTGAAGCAATTGCTGATATGAGACTTTTTCCTTATCTAAAAAAAGTGCTGTTTTGCTGCCGCGAATATCGGCATGATGGGATACCACTTCATAAAATGTAGCAAAAGGATAATTCGCACTAGAACTCATACGCTACACCTATCGTTGCCAGTATCGCACCGCCTTTATCAAATGTACCGCCGCCGCTTATCACCTGGTTGTCTGCTGTTCCGGCTGGTATATGCAAACTGTCCTTATCTGAATAGAGTATCGCTGCCCCCCATGATAAATTTTCATTTTGTTTATACCTAAACCCCACAGAATAGTTATTGGCATCGCTCTCGGGAAGCTCAAACCCTATGGTTTTCATAGGAGCAGGAGATTCTCCTCTGGCATATCCTGCCATCATGGTCAAAGTATCGTCCATCTTGTAACTTAATCCCACTCGATATGTATCGGCATCCTTCCAATTCTTTGCTACCGGATCGTCAAAATACGGCACAAGCGGAGCCGGTATGGGCGAATCATATTCAAAATCAAGCTCTTTATACGCAGACCAAAATGCCCTTTCCCAGTCAAGCTCAAGTGTCAACCTATCATTCCATGTCTTGCTGACTCCTAAAACCAAAGCGGCAGGGAGCGGGATCTCTACACTTGCTCCGCCATCATAAGCCAATGTACCATTGTAATACAATTTGGCATTTCCTTTTTCATTGAGATTGACTTTAGAACGATAAGTAGCTGCTATATTTATATCGCTTGTAGGCTTGTACAACAAAGCCAAATTGTACCCTCCGGCCACCGTATCGCCCTCCATGTCTCTAGCTATAGTACCCGCATCACTCTTAACGATGCCGTCACTATATATCAGCCTAGCACCGCCGCCGAGGCTGAATTGGTTATTTACTTTATATGAAAATGACGGGCTAAGCTCTACTATTCTCAGAGTAAACTCCTGCGCAGACGCTTTTTGTGCAGGAGCATCCCATCTTTTGCTTAGTCCTCCAGGAGCGGTCAAGCTCACGCCCCATCTCCAATCACCATTGGGCTTTGCTACAAAATGGCCAAACGGAATGGGTATGTTTTCTATTTTTGATTCGCCGTCATATGCCGGATTAGCGTCACTTGTAAACTCTATTGACGGTAAGTGAGCCAAGGTAAGGCCCGCTTCGATATAACTCTTATCATCCATAAAACTCATAGCTGCCGGATTGAAATACGCAGTATCAGCACCCATAGTATATGCCGTGTATGCCGCATTAAGCGCAGTCGAGTTGATAGACTGTTCAGGAATTTTATATCCGCTTGCCATTACCATAGCCGAAGCGGCCATGCTTAAAACGATACTTTTTTTCATTTTGTCCTCCCAGGTTTTTATGTCCCCACTAAAGCGTATAACTGTGCTATCTCCTCGCTCCAAATGGTTTCGTCCACCGTTTCCAATATGAGAGGTATATCGTTCATCCTATCATCATTCATTATGAGTCTAAATGCATCCCATCCGAGTTCGCCTTTGCCAAGCGATGCATGTCTATCCACGCGTGAACCAAGCGGCGGCTTAGAATCATTAATATGCATACCGCATAGATATTTAAATCCTACAATACTATCAAATTCATTCATGGTTTTATTGTATGCTTCCGGGGTCCTCAGATCATATCCGGCGGTGAATGTATGGCAAGTATCCAAGCAAACTCCTACCCTGCTTTTGTCTTTTATTCGCTCTATTAAATAAGCTAAGTGTTCGAATTTATACCCCAGATTGCTTCCTTGACCTGCAGTATTTTCAATAATAAGTTTTACATTGCTATGAGGAGTTTGATCAATTGTAAAGTTCAAAGATTCCGCTATCACATCGAGGCATCGATTTTCAACCTCTTGAATATACCCGGTATCTTCTTTTTCTTTTTTGGAAAATTTTTCTAAATGGCTTCCAGGATGGAAATTCAGCATTTCAAGGCCAAGTTGGCCGCATCTGTTTACCTCGTCTATAAATGCCTCTCTTGATTGCATCAATTTGTCGGCTTCATGATGTCCAAGATTTATAAGATAACTATCATGTGGCAAAATATGTTTTGGCATAATACCGCTAATTTCAAGATTTATCTTGAATTCATCGATATCTTGTATCGATAATGGCTTGCCTACCCATTGTCTTTGATTTTTAGTAAATAATCCAAATGCTTTAGCCCCTATTTTCATGGCATTAAGGGGAGCGTTTTGCACTCCTCCTGCGGCACTGACATGCGCCCCTACGAATTTCATTGTTGTTGTACCTTGATAATAATTTGATTGATTTTATCATGAAACGATATTTTGTCATCTGAAATTTCATATGAAATGGAGTATTGATCAGGTTTGGTTATATTTTGTGTAAAACCGTTACTTGTTTTTATCAGATTCAGCCCGCCAAAGATAGGCTTAAATGAAAATATCTGCTCTAAAGTGTCATCCGGATACGAAGCATGAAATACTTTGCGGTAAAAATCGCTCTTATTCATACATTCAAATAAACTCATGCAAATACGATCTTGATATATATCCAAAGAGACTACAGGTTGAGCATTGCTGTATATTTGTACTTTTAAGCTGCCCATATACTCAGATATAAAGCCCATGTCGGCGTATCTAATCTCGGGTGTTTTAAGAGTAATAAATGCGCTTTTTTGCTGCATTGGCTGTTTTATACTGCATCCTGTAAGGATAAAAATCAGAATTACCGGTAATATTTTGTAAAATTTATATATCATGCTTGCCTATTTAAGAGTAATTTAAGTGCTAACCTACTATAATTTCGTCCATTAAGTTGTCAAGGCCCCATCGTCTAGCGGTTAGGATCCATGGTTTTCATCCATGTTACCGGAGTTCGAGTCTCCGTGGGGTCACCACTTGCAAACTTAATCGGCCCCATCGTCTAGCGGTTAGGATCCATGGTTTTCATCCATGTTACCGGAGTTCGAGTCTCCGTGGGGTCACCACTTATAAATCAAATCATAACAAACAAATACTAAATCTACACCAAAATCCAATTTTCCAAACACTCTTATAAAAAAATATATTGTATAATCAGCAATAGTACTTACCAAAGGATAGGCATGACACCTAGAGAATCTATTGCGATATTGCAAAACAATATGAACAAGATCATTATCGGCCAAGAACATGTCGTAGAGAGACTTATTATAGGCGTACTTGCCGATGGGAATATGCTCATTGAAGGCCTGCCTGGCTTGGCAAAAACAAAAATGGTAAAAACTATGGCAAAAATTATTGATGCCAATTTTTCGCGTATCCAATTTACTCCAGATCTTCTTACTTCTGATATTATCGGAGTAGAAAAAATGTACGAAGAAAACGGCTCGCACAAATTTCGTTTTGAGCCAGGACCTATTTTTGGCAATATTATATTGGCCGACGAAATAAACCGCGCTCCTGCCAAAGTGCAAGCAGCTATGCTTGAGGCTATGGAGGAGAGACAGGTTACTATATCAGGCAAAACATACAAATTGCCAAAACTTTTCACAGTCATTGCCACACAAAATCCGCTAGAAACAGAAGGAACATACAAGCTCCCAGATGCACAAAGAGACCGTTTTTTGATGCATGTGAAGATATCATATGTGACGATGGAATCTGAATTAGAGATTGTGAGACAGTCCCATGACGAAAAAAGTAAAGACAAACATCCGTCATATATGGATGAAAAAATTTCTCAAGATATGATATTTGCCGCAAGAGATGAAATAGAAAAGGTCAAAATAAGCGAAGGCATAGAAAAATATATAATTGAACTTGTATTTGCGACAAGGTATCCTTTAAGATATAGCAAGCAGCTTGATATTATGATAGATGTTGGAGTTAGCCCAAGAGCTTCTTTGGCGCTTGATCAATGCAGTCGCGTTTATGCCTGGATGCACGGCAGAGATTATGTAACCTTTAAAGATGTACAAGCCATTATACATGATGTATTTCGTCATAGACTTGTCAAAAGCGAACATACACGGCTAAATGAAAAAACAAATGATGATATAGTTGATATTATTTTGGAGCAGGTCCCATTGCCTCCTGAAGAGAATTGATATATTTTTTTAGCATAAGCAGTACAGAAACAACAGTGAAAGGCCCATAATGAAATCAAAACAAATTAATAGCAAGATATGGATATCCCCCTCTAAAGATATGAAGCTTGGCAAAGGACGAGTGGAGCTGCTAGAACATATCCATGCTACAGGTTCCATTTCTCAAGCTGCCAAGATAATGAAGATGAGCTATAAAGCTGCATGGGACAGCATAAAAGCTCTCAATACCCATGAGCTCTTAGTAGAAAAGCAAACTGGCGGCAAGCATGGAGGAGGCTCTAAGCTGACACCAAAAGGACTTGAATATATTCAAGTTTACAAAGAACTAGAAGCAATTCAGGATTATTTTTTTGGTTCTCTTGGCGGCCGTATAGACTCTCTAAAAAACCTCAAAACATTGACATCTAAACTCACCCTTCGCACAAGCGCCAGGAATCAATTGCATACCACTATTTTAAAAATAGACAAACAAGACCACAGCATCATGCTTACATTAACCATGGAAAACAATCAAGATATCAAAGTATCTATTACTCCAAAAAGCCTAGAAGAGATGAAACTAAAAGAGAATATGCCTCTAATAGTTCTCCTCAAAGCATCATCGATCACTCTGCACAAAACATGCCCTACAGATGCTCCATATAATTGGCTTCATGGAACGGTTAAATCTCTAGATATCGGCGGTGATTATGCGGAAGCGGTCATAGCACTCGACAATGGAGGTGAAATGATTGCTTCATTGTCTGCCATTGAATGCGATTCTATCAATATTGGCGTGCCCATATGGGCACATTTCAAATCCAATAGCGCCATAGTAGCGATATGATACCCCCTTCTCTTGGCTGCCTATATTAAACGATAATTTATATATCAATATATCTTGATTTGTTATAAATATTATGCTATGATGCCAAATAGGAGGAAAACATGGATATATTTTTACAAACTATCGGTTCAATCAATGATGAGACTAGAGTGAGAATACTTCGTTTTATAGACATCAATGGTGAAGTATGTGTATGTGATATAGAAACCTCGTTTGATATGATCCAATCACGTATCTCTAGACATCTAAAGATCCTCAAAGACGCCGGATTTTTAAGAGTAGATAGACGTGGGAAGTGGGCATATTATAGTATCCGTTCTCCGATGGATCTGTTTAGACTGTCCATTTTAGAAGAAATCAGACATTTGGATATGAATATCCCAACGCTCCAAAAAGGATGTGGCATATGATAATATATAGCTACATAGACTCTATGGATTCCTGTGTCAAGCACGAGAATCAAAATAGTTGTCATTCCTGCTATTCACTCTGTTATTCCTGCGTAGGCAGGAATCTAGAATTTCTCAACCTAAAAGTTTTTGTATGGTAACAGCTAGTTTACTATTTTTGACAACTTTGGTATTTGTGATATGGCAGCCTCGCGGTTTGCAAATAGGCACGACTGCCATCACGGGTGCGGTAGTTGCTCTAATTTTGGGCATAGTAAGCTTCAATGATGTTTTACTCGTAACCGATATAGTCTGGGATGCGACTTTAGCTTTTATAGGCATCATTATACTCTCTATGGTGCTGGACGAGATAGGTTTTTTTGAATGGTGCGCGATCAAAACAGCGAAACTTAGCCGCGGAAATGGTCACCTGATGTTTGTGTATGCATTACTTCTTGGGGCAGGCGTATCGGCATTGTTTGCCAACGACGGGGCTGCACTGATACTTACGCCGATACTCTTGGCCAAAATGAGGATACTAAAACTAAATGCCAAAAGCATCATCGCATTTTTGCTCGCAGGTGGATTTATCAGCGATTCGGCTTCATTGCCGTTTGTATTTTCAAATCTTACCAATATAGTCACAGCCAATTATTTCCATATAGGTTTTGGTGAATATCTGGCAAATATGGCAATCCCGTTTATCGTTAGTACCATAATATCTATAGTGGTTTTGTGGCTGTTTTTACGCCAAGATATCCCTACGCACATCGATACAAATCTGCTAAAAAATGCAGATGATGTACTCAAAAACAAAATGCTTTTTTACTTTAGCTGGTTATTTTTGACATTTCTTATCGCTGGGTATTTTATCGGAGATATCTATGGATTGCCTATAAGTGTTTTTGCGCTTGGGGGCGGACTGCTCTTTTTGGCGATTGCTAGTTATGCTAAAAGCGTAGAACCCTGGCACGTAATTAAAAATGCTCCATGGCAAGTGGTTTGGTTTAGTATTGGACTTTATATTGTAGTGTATGGGCTCAAAAATGCAGGATTAACGGATTATCTAAGTATTGTCTTAAAAGAGTTGTCAAGCAAAGGCGATATGGTGGCAATTATCGGAACGGGGTTTATAAGTGCATTTTTGAGTGCTATCATGAACAATATGCCGACAATTATGATAATGGATATAGCATTAACCGATATTCCAAACCAAGCCTTGGTATATGCCAATATCGTTGGCTGCAATCTAGGACCCAAAATGACTCCGTTTGGGAGCTTGGCGACTCTTCTTTGGCTTCATGTATTGGCGCAAAGGGGTGTCAAAATAGGATTTTGGGAATATAGCAAATTTGGACTTATTGTTACACCTCCGGTGCTTTTGGTGGTATTGCTTTCGCTAGTGTAAAATTTGTCTGTTTTGTTGGCGTTATATTCTGAGGCTTTAGAGCCGAAGCTTTAGTACCTCAGCGGTTAACGTAGCCATAATGAGCTTTACTCTGTTGGCGTTATATTAAATAAAAGCCGTTTTATAAAGAATAACTGAAACGGCTCAAATTTTAAAAAAAGTGTGTGTTTTATGGTTGTGTCTTTGAAGCACTCCGA
>JAFGWQ010000182.1 GCA_016937075.1 Campylobacterales bacterium
ATCATATTTACCTGGCTCGATTGCTGCAGCCCAGCTATCAAAGATTTGTACAACATCTACGCCTGAGAGAATCTGTTTTTCCATATACAGTTTAACTACTTGCGTTACTTTTGAGAGTATTGCATGCAAAAGCTCAGGGTTAGAGTACATCATCTTTTTGCATATATTATATGTTTTAGTACCTTGACCTTCTATCATATAAGTAGCGAGCGTCCATGGAGCTCCTGTAAATCCGATAAGAGCCTTATCTTCTGCTAAACGCTCTTTTATGAGTTTGATAGTCCCATATACATAAGTGAGTTTATTTGCAGCTTCTTCTCCGCCTAGCAAAGCATCTATGTCTGCTTGTGAAGTGATAGGATTTTCAAATACCGGGCCTTCTCCTTTGACAAAATCAAGCTTCATACCCATCTCATTTGGCACTACCAATATATCACTAAACAATATCGCTGCATCGACTCCAAGTCTATCTACAGGCTGAAGTGTAACTTCGCATGCAAGTTCAGGATCATGGCAAAGATTTAGAAAATTTCCGGCTTTTGCTCTTACTTCCATATATTCTGGTAAGTATCTTCCGGCTTGTCTCATCATCCACACAGGTGTATATGGTGTCGGTTTTCCCAAACATGCATCTACAAAAATTTTACCCATTAATGGTTACCGCCCTTATGTAAAAAATAAAGACCTACCGAAAGAGCCAATATAGAAAAAGAAAAATATAGCATTTCCAATGCACCGTTATAATTAGTATGCAATACTCTTTGGAAAAAACTAACGATCAAAACCATTACGATAACTTTTGCAAGTTTATCTTTTAGCTCATCAAGAGAGTGGATCTCAAGTATTTTAGAAGAAGCACTTTGCTTGGCTATATCGATATCTGATATAAAGAGCTCATATAGTCCAAAACCGAATATAAATAAAACTATTGCCATTAGATACAGATCAACAGCACCGATTAGTCCACTGACGACTTCTTCGTGAAAATGTTCCGGATGAAGATGATTTAAAAATACATTACCTACACTAACTACTACACCAAAAACATCCATGCTTGCCACAATGAACAGTGCCATACCGCCCAGCATACTAAAAATAACTGCAAGCAGTACAAAAAATCTACTGTCCCACAATATTCTCTCAAAGATAGACTCTATAAATTTCATATTTCCTCCAATTTGATCCATTTTTGTGCTATACGTACTGCATTTGTAGCAGCTCCTACACGCACCTGGTCTGCAACACCCCAAATATGAAGTATGTTTGGTGCAAATATATCTTTTCTGATTCTACCGACATATGTCATATCGGTATCTGTTGCCGTTAAAGGCATTGGATATTCTTTGTTTTCCAAATTATCTATAACAACTACATTTTCAAATGCAGCTAAAGCTTTTTTGGCTTCTTCAACACTCACATCTACGCCTTCTTTGAACGTGATGGTGATAGATTCACTATGGCTTCTAAGAACCGGTACACGAACACAAGTAGCGCTTACAGCAAAACTCGAATGCATTATTTTATTGGTCTCATTGACCATTTTCATCTCTTCTTTAGTGTATCCGTTTTGCTGTGGTGTATCTATCTGGGGAATGACATTTAGTGCTATTCTGTGAGCAAACGCCTCTACTTTAGCTTCATCCAATGAAAAATTAAAAAATGCTTGCATTTGATTTACAAGCTCTATCATACCTTTTTTACCAGCTCCGCTTACTGCTTGATACGTACTGACATCCACTCTTTTGATCCCATATAGATCATCAAGCGGTTTAAGCAATTGTACCATTTGAATAGTAGAACAATTTGGATTGGCTATGATACCAGACTCTTCCCAAAGCTCTATATCTTCAGGATTTACCTCAGGTACAACTAAAGGAACCTTAGGATCCATTCTAAAGTGGCTAGTGTTATCTATAACAACCGCTCCTGCAGCTACGGCATATTTAGCAAACTCTGCAGATATACTTCCACCTGCACTAAAAAAAGCTATATCAATATCTCTTCCGTCAAAAACTGTCGAAGTTAACTCTTCGATCTTATATCTCTTGCCGGCAAACTCTATCTCTTCTCCTACACTTCTAGCACTTGCCAATGGCAATAGATTTGCAACCGGAAAATTTTGCTCTTCAAGTACACGAAACAACTCTTCGCCTACAGCTCCACTGGCACCAACAACTGCTACATTATATTTTTTCAACTCTTTTACCTCTTATTCTTCAGTTATATCTTCGTCAATGCCATTTTCACTGACTTCTTCTTTTGGACATTTTGCAATACTGACAACAGTATCTTTATTTTCTACTTTTACTATTGTTACACCCGATGCTGCTCTACCGGTCTTACGGATACTCTCCATATCAACTCTTATCATTTTGCCTACACTTGTTAAGCACATCAGATCTTTATCGTTTTCTACAAATACCACACCTACAACATCTCCGGTTTTTGGTGCTATTTTCATAGAAATAACACCCTTGCCTGCTCTAGTTTGCTCTCTATATTCGCTCGCAGTTGTTTGTTTGCCAAAACCTTTTTCGCTCACTATTAAAATCTCATTTGATTCATCTTCTATAGTGGTGGCACCGCATACGTAATCATCTGCTATTTTGAATTTAATACCGGTAACTCCTCTAGCAACTCTACCTATTTCTCTAAGATCATCAATTTTAAATCTGATACACATACCCTTTTTGGTAGCTATGAACAGCCATTGCGTTTTAGGAGTAGCTATCTGAGTCTCAACAAGTTCATCATTTTCATCTAGATTGATCGCTCTAACACCGTTGCTTCTGATATTTTGGTATTCAGATAGATTGGTTCGTTTAACGATACCGTTTCTTGTAAAGAATACTAAACTTTTATCTTCTGCGAAATCAGTAGTAGGAATGATAGCCATTATCTTCTCATCTGCTTGCAAATTAATAAGATTTACTACCGCTTTACCTTTGGCTGTACGGCTTCCTTCAGGTACGCGATAAACTTTTAGCCAGTACAGTTGACCTTTGTCGGTGACAAATAGAAGAGTATCATGCGTATTTGATATAAAGAATCTTTCGATAAAGTCATCATCATACGTAGTAACCGCTATTTTGCCTTTACCGCCTCTGTTTTGTTTCTCGTACTGCTTGACAGGCACTCGCTTGATATATCCACGGTGAGTAATGGTTACCACCATAGGTTCATTTGGTATCAGATCTTCAATATCTATATCGTCATAGTCATCCACTATCTCAGTGCGTCTTGGTATACTGTAAGTACTGCTTATCTCTACAAGTTCAGCCCTGATGATACCGTTGATCATCTCTTCGCTTTTTAGTACACTCTCTAAGTATTCAATAGTTTTGCGAAGCTCAGCTAGTTCATTTTCTATTTTTTCTATCTCAAGACCCGTTAGTCGTCTAAGTCTCATCTCAAGTATTGCTTTAGCTTGTATCTCAGAAAGAGAAAAGCGGTTCATCAGATTATCTTTGGCTTCTGTATCATCATTACTTGCTCTGATAATTTTTATGACTTCGTCTATATTATCAACAGCGATTTTTAGACCTTCTAGGATATGAGCTCTGGCTCTTGCTTTTTCTAGGTCAAAGATGGTTCTGCGAATAACAACTGTTTTGCGGTGGTTAAGGAAAAGTTCCATTAGCTCCATCAAATTGAAGACTTTTGGCTCTTTGTTGACAATAGCAAGCATGATAATACCAAATGTCACTTGCATTTGCGTAGATTTAAATAAGTTATTTAATACTATATCACTCATTGCATCACGCTTAAGTTCTATAACTACACGTATTCCTTCTCTGTCAGACTCATCTCTAAGTTCGGCTATACCCTCTATTTGTTTGTCTTTAACTAGAGCTGCTATATTTTCAATAAGTCTTGCTTTGTTTACTTGGTATGGAAGCTCATCTATGATGATGATTTCTTTATTTGCTTTTTGCTCTATGTGAGTTTTTGCTCTTACTTTGATACGGCCTCTCCCGTTTTCGTATGCTTCAGTAATTCCTTTGCGTCCAAATATGATGCCACCGGTTGGAAAATCAGGGCCCTGGATGATTCGCATAAGATCGCCAATAGTTGCATCGCTATTATCTATACGATATACCAAAGCATCTATTAGCTCATTGAGTCTATGGGGCGGTATATTTGTTGCCATACCGACAGCAATACCGGAACTTCCGTTAAGAAGAAGATTTGGAATACGGCTAGGAAGAACATCTGGTTCACTCATACTGTCATCATAGTTTGGAGTAAAATCAACAGTATCTTTATCAAGATCAGCTAGTAATTCTTCTGCTATCTTGGTCATTCTAGCTTCAGTATAACGCATTGCTGCAGCACTATCGCCATCTACTGAACCGAAGTTTCCTTGTCCATCCACAAGGGGTGCTTGCATAGAAAAGTGTTGTGCCATACGAACCAGCGCTTCATATACAGAACTGTCTCCATGCGGGTGATATTTACCTATTACATCTCCGACGATACGAGCAGATTTCTTGTATGCACTTCTATGTCCAAGGTTTAGCTCATGCATAGCAAATAAAATTCTTCTATGTACAGGCTTAAGGCCATCTCTTGCATCTGGCAACGCCCTACCTATAATGACACTCATAGAGTAGTCAAGGTAACTACCCTTGATACTGTCTTCTATTAATACCTCTTCTGTATTCTCTATCATTAAGTTCATTGGACTCCTTTGGCTGCCTCAAAAATTGGATTATTATATCTAAGCATGGCTTAAGGGGTAGTAATCACAAATAGCCCAAGAATGCTTTTACAATTCACAAGCTATAATTTCCTAAAAACTAAAATAAATCAGGAGCTGCAATTGCCTATTGAAGAGATGAAAGTCATTATAGATTATGGGATTATTGGGCTTTTAATGCTATTGGGATTTGTAATAATATTTTTTGGAATAGAAAGAATTTTGTATTATAGAAGTATCGATATATCTAAATATTCAAGTCGCATATCTCTTGAGCTTGATCTATCACGTAATCTCTCAACTGTGGCCACTATCGGTTCAAATGCACCATATATTGGATTGCTTGGTACTGTAATTGCCATTATACTTACTTTTTATGTCATGGGAGATGCAGGAAACAATATCGATACCGGTGAGATAATGAAAAACCTGGCTCTTGCTCTTAAAGCAACTGCGGCTGGACTAGCTGTTGCAATTCCGGCTACCGTAATATATAATATTCTTTCAGAACAAGTAGATGTATTGCTGGCAAAATGGGATATACATCAAGAAAATATAGCATCTCAAAACAAGTAGGTTGAAATGAAAAGAAAAAAATTTACTACAATGAATGTAGTACCTTTTATCGATATCGTTTTGGTTTTGCTCGTGATCGTTTTAGCTACTGCTAGCTTTGCTACCAAAAATCAATTATCTATCAATTTGCCAACATCAAGCAGTGAAACAAAAGAAGAGCCGAAAAAAATGGTTATAGCCATTGATAAACAAGGAAATTATACATATGACGGTCAAAAAATTTCACTTACGGATATGGCACAAAAGCTTTCGCTTTTGGATCCGGACAGTGATGCAATATCTTTATACACAGATGAGACGGCTGATTTTAAATATTTTGTAGCAGTAATTGATATTCTTAAAAAAAGAAATTTTGAAAAAATTTCTATAGTAACTAAAAGCGAGTGATATAAATTTTTTATTGTTATATAAAATACTAAAACTAACTTAATCGGCTAAAATCTCATACACTCTGCCTAGTTTTTCTTGCAAACCGCCTATACTCATATTGCGGCCTTCACGCACAAACTCTTTGCCGTCTAAAAATACTATAAGTGTTGGTATTGAAAATACTTGGAAATGCACTGATATCTCCAAGTTTTCATGGGCATCTAAAAATATTTGCTCGATCAAAGGAAAGTTGTTATCAAATAGCTCTTTTACTTTTGGACGAAGAGCATGACATACATTGCATCTCTCACCTGAAAAATATAGCATCACTCCAAGCTTGGAAGATATTAGATCCTCTAAAGTTTTTATATCCATTTTTATCCTTTTTTATGTTTTATACCGCTATTACTCAAAGCCAATCTGCTTCATAAACTATAGTATATCATTGTCATTCTGAGGCATTTCATGCCGTGAGAATCCAAAAAATAGATCTTTACGAAGTCTAAAGACTTCTCAAGATGACAAAAACTTTAGAGGCAATTCTTTATATTATTGTTAGGAAACAATATGGATACCAATCTAAAACTACTCATATAAATACCAAATTATATCTACACTTCCATAAAAGCGACTCCTAAATACCAAAGGTGTATAATAACACCAATTTTTATAGACAAGGAAATAAAATGGGAAGAGCGTTTGAATACCGTAAAGCAGCCAAAATGAAAAGATGGGGAAATATGTCAAAAGTATTTCCAAAATTTAGCAAACTTATCACTATGGCAGCAAAAGACGGAGTGCCTGATCCTGATCAAAATGCAAAACTAAGAACTGTCATACAAAATGCGAAAGCTCAAAATGTACCAAAAGATGTCATTGACAATGCTATTAAAAGAGCAAGCGGCAAAGATGCAGCGGATATAAAAGAGATAAAATATGAAGCTAAAGGGCCATACGGCGTACAGCTTATCATAGAGTGTGCTACTGACAATCATACCAGAACAGTAGCTAATGTCAAAGCGATACTTGTAAGAAACAAAGCGGAGATGCTTACGTCTGGGGCACTTGATTTTATGTTTACCCGCAAAGCTGTTTTTGTATTTGATAAAAAAGATGAAATTGATCTAGAAAACCTTGAACTAGAACTCATTGACTTTGGACTTGAAGAGATAGAAGAAGACGTCGAAGCTCAAGAAAATGGCGAGGACAAAGCAATTGTGCGAATCTATGGTGACTTTACCTCTTTTGGTGAGCTTAGTCATGCTCTCGAAAAACAAGGTATCGAAGTTACCAAAGCTACACTTGAGTATATCCCAAATACTCCTATCGAGATAAGTGAAGAACAAATGAATGATGTGGAAGCTCTCATAGAAAAACTTGAAGATGACGAGGATGTGCAAGTAGTTTATACCAATTTGGCGTAGCTTCTGTTTTTTAAATATATACCATCTATCCCTCAAGATGATCACATATGGTCATCTTGCGCCTCACAACTTAATTAAAAATTTTTATTTCCCTAGTCCAAATGGTTTAAATATCACTACAAGCAGCGGTGAGAAAAGCAGATCCGAGACTATCGCCACAAGCAAAGCTATTACGGTCAATAACCCGAAAATAAGCGTAGGTATGAAATTGGAAGTTACAAGCACCAAAAAGCCTATGATGGTCGCAATGGAATAATAAAACATACCAAA
>JAFGWQ010000183.1 GCA_016937075.1 Campylobacterales bacterium
TAAAGAGTTCTTTAGAGCCGCCGTTAAAAGTTAAAGCCGATTAATTGGCTTTTGTAAATATAACTTTGGTATAATCATTATTAACAGGAGAATGATATGAATATTTTTAATGAAGAAGATGATTTTTTGGTTACAACGCCAAAAGCAAATTATTTTTCAATTTCTAAGAATGCTAATCAAAATATCGTAGAAATGGAATTTGAAAAAGTTCTTGAGCGCTTAGCAGTAGCAGAAAAACTCATGGAAGACAAAGGGTTGGAAGATGAGTTTGAGTTGGTATTGCATGAGATGCGCGCTATTGGCAAAATGGAACTCGAAGATCGCGTAAACGGGCTTTTTTTAGAATTGGCCGGCAATATAGTCACACAGTGCGAATAGGGGAAAGGTGTGCTTAACGCAGTTGAGAGAAAAATAGAACAATATATTATTTCTTTGGAACATCCTGAAATATTGGCGCTTTATCGCAAGCTTCCTGCAGGCAAAAGATTACGTGCGAAATTGATTTTATATATCGCAGGGAATAATATATCATCTATTATGCTTGCTTCAATCGTAGAGATGATACATGCTGCAAGCTTGTTGCATGATGATGTGATCGATGATGCATTGACACGCAGGAACAAACCGTCTTTAAATGCAATTTACGGTAATAAACTTGCTATTATGCTAGGAGATGTGCTTTATTCTAAGGGATTTAATGAATTAAGCAAATTGGATGCCAAGATAGCTCAAATAGTTTCCGATGCTGTTATTAAATTGAGTATTGGCGAGCTTGATGATGTTGGAATGTCAAAAACATTCAATACCGATAAAGAGCAATATATAAAAATGATCTACGGCAAAACCGCATCTTTGATAGAAGCAAGTGCTTGTAGTGCTGCATTGTTAGCCGGCAAGTCTCAAGAGAAATATCGTATTTATGGAAAAAATCTTGGGTTGGCATTTCAAATGATCGATGATCTATTGGATGTGACATCAGATAGCCAAACACTCGGAAAACCTGCTTTGCATGACTTTGAAGAAGGTAAAACCACTTTGCCGTATATCTACCTTTATGATGCTTTGAGTGATCAGGAAAAAGAGAGGTTGCGATCTTTGCACGGTAAAATACTCTCGAAAATTGATAGTGCTTGGGTGCAAGAACAGATGAAAGCACACAATATACCTCAAAAGTGTTATGCCCAAGCAGCATTGCTGATAGAAGAAGCGATCACTTTGATGCAAACAGAAGGTGAAACCAAGCTGCTTTCCATAGCTAAAGAGATGATAGATAGGAAGTTTTGATGTATTATCAAATTGTTAGCTTTAATTATAAAAATTGTGATTTGGCAAATAGAGAAAAAATCAGTTTCAGAACAGATGATGAAAAAAAAGCAATGCTAGATCGTCTCGTTGGATTTGATTTTATACATGAAGTATTTATAGTCAGCACTTGTAACCGTACAGAAATTATTACTGCAAATAAAGATAACTTTGCAACTTACCATACTATTTTAGGTGTGATGAGTGAATATAGCGAAGTTAATTTCCATCAATTAAAAGAGATGATGGAGAGATTTGACGATGAAAATGCCGTTGGGCATCTATTTAGTGTAGTTTCATCCCTTGATTCTTTGGTTATTGGAGAGTCACAGATCACCGGTCAAGTTAAAGATGCATTTCGCCTTTCTTTCAAGAATAATACTGCGGGCAAAAGGCTCAACCGACTTTTATCGTATGCGGTAAAATGCGCTGCTCAAGTACGAAATGAAACTCAAATTTCTGCCAATCCTATATCTATAGCTTCGGTTGCAGTCTCACAAGCAGAAGAAATTTTGCAAGACACTATGGCAGGTATTACTGCTATAGTGATAGGTACGGGCGAGATGGGCGTATTGACCACGAAACATTTGCTGCGTTCTGGATGTGATGTCATATTGCTCGGAAGGGATATTGATAAAGCCAACAAGGCAATAAAAAACCTTGGTGATAATGTCAAAGTTGATACTGTTGATAATTTGGAAAAATATATTAACAGATATCGTTTGCTTTTTAGCGCTACATCGTCTCCTGTGCCGGTAGTTACAAAAGATATCATACATGAATGTGATTTTAGAAGATTATGGTTTGATATAGCAATACCTAGGGATATAGAAGAGATAGAAGATGAAAAGATCACCATATATCGCATAGATGATCTGCGGGATATCTCTAATGCCAATCATGCGCTTAGACAAGAGCAGGCATTTAGAGCCAGTGAAATAGTCTGTGAGTATCAACAAGATTTTTATCGTTGGCTTAAGGCATTATCTATCGAGCCGGTTATCAAAGGTATCAGAGAGCATGCCAATGCGGCTATTGAAAAAGAACTTGCAAGAGCTATCAAAAAAGGATTTGTTCCAGCAGAGCTTCAAGATAATTTACATAAATTGGCAACATCTATGTTTAATCAATTTTTGCACAAACCAACTCAAAAGATGAGACAAAGCTCAAAAGAAAAAGAAGGCATAGCCAGCATAGAAGCAATGCAGCATATTTTTGAAGTTAATACAGAAAATGTAGACCCAAAACAATATAAAGAAGATCACCACACAAAAGGATATAAAGCGTGAAGTTTACACAACTACTCATACCTACACTCAAAGAAGTACCAAATGACGCAACACTGGCCAGTCATATTTATTTGCTTCGCGGAGGATTTATTCAAGGAGTAGGCAGTGGACTTTATAATTTCTTGCCGCTTGGAAAAATGGTGCTTGATAATGTACGCAATATTGTCAAAGAAGAGCTTGATGCCGTAGGTTCCCAAGAGGTAAGCCTTGGGTTCGTTACTCCGGCATCACTTTGGATCGAGAGCGGCAGATTTGAGAAATACGGAAAAGAGCTGCTTAGATTTAAAGACCGCAAAGATAACGAATTTGTGCTTGGGCCTACACATGAAGAGATGATGGTAAATTTGGTTAAACAAACAGTCAAAAGCTATAAACAATTACCTCTAAATCTATATCAGATAAATCTAAAATTTCGTGATGAAATTCGACCTAGATTTGGACTCATGAGAGGAAGAGAGTTTCTCATGAAAGATGGATATAGCTTCCATGTCAACGAAGAAGATATGAAGCGTGAATTTACTCTTATGGAAGAAACATATAAGCGTATTTTTACTAGACTTGGACTTGAATTTAGAGTAGTTGACGCTGATAGCGGTGCAATCGGCGGCAGCGGAAGTAAAGAGTTTATGGTGCTTGCCAATAGCGGGGAAGATACTATTGTTGTATGTAAAAATTGTGAATACGGAGCAAATATAGAAGCAGCCGTTAGAAAGCCTGCAGTCTGCAACAGTGAAGCCCCGGAAGCAAATTTTGCCAAGTTTCATACTCCAAATATCAAGGCCATAGATGAATTGAGTGATTTTTTCAAAGTTGATCCATTTTACATCATGAAAACAGTTGCAATGAGAGCATTATATGATGAAGGCAAAAGCGAGATAGTTCTTTTTGTATTAAGAGGCAGTGATACATTGCAAGAAACCAAAGCATGCAATGCCGTAAATGCGAATGAATTGATCGATGTTTCTGATGCCGAATTGGCCGAAGTTGGATTATATGCAGGATATATGGGGCCGCTGGAGGTTCCAAGCGGCATAAGAGTAGTAGCTGATGATGCTTTGAAAAATGCAGTTCAAATGATTTGTGGTGCAAACATTGAAAATTACCATTTTATCGGTGTTAGCAGTGATAAAATGAACGTCGCATATCATGACTTAATAGCTGTCCAAGAAGGCGATAAATGTATTTGCTGCGGTGGAGAATTGACTTATACAAAAGGGATAGAAGTGGGGCATATTTTCCAGCTCGGCACTCGTTATAGTGAGCCTCTTAAGGCAGAATTTTTAAATGAGCACGGCAAAACACAGCCATTTGTAATGGGCACCTATGGTATAGGAGTAAGCAGATTGCTCGTTGCAATTATTGAACAGCACCACGATGAGAAAGGTTGCAAGTGGACAAAAGAGAGCAGCCCGTTTGCAGTTGAGATCATAGTCTCCAATGCAAAAGATGAATCGCAGAGTAAGTTCGCCGAAGAGTTATATCAAGCGTTAAAAGCCAAGAAAATCAAAGTGTTGCTTGACGATCGCAAGGAACGCTTTGGATTTAAAATGAAAGATTATGAATTAATAGGTATCCCTTTCGCAGTAGTAGTGGGGCAAAAGCTTGAAGAAGACATGGTTGAACTGGTTTATAGAGATGGACGCGAACCTCTTGCAATAGATATTAAAGAGATTGTTGATGCAGTCGTTGAACTTATCTAAGTATTTTTGGCTACTGCCTATTTTTTTGGTAGCTGAGATCTATACCTCATGGTATTTGGCTTCCATAATCGGTATTTGGTGGAGTATCGCTTGGATATTTGGTATGATAATAATAGGCGTGGCACTTCTTAAGAGAACACATATAGCTATTGCCTTATCATTTCAATCATTCTTGGCATCTGGCGTAAGTATTAATGCTTTATATCGTCAAAATATTGCATATATTATGGGCGCGGTTTTGCTTATTATACCTGGTATGCTGAGTGATATAATAGGGTTTTTAATGCTGCTTTATGCTTTTTATTTGCAAACAATAGGTACAATATCACCTAAAACCAATCTTAAACCAAATAAAGGAAGTGATGATGTTATTGATGCGGAAATTATTAGTAATGATGCTATTGACCATGACCGCAATGGTCACAATAGCTTGTAGTGCCAAAGAAAACGTAGACGAAAAAACTATTTTAAAATTTGTCAAAAATCAAGTCGTAAAAAATAAAGATGTCAAGGTATTGGGCATAACGGTTCTTGAGAGAAAAAATGTCAAAGAACTGCCGGGTTGGGAAGTGTTGCTGGTTACCCTGCAATTGGAATATAATAATCAAAAACTAGATGCACCAGAGACATTTTTTGTTAGAGACAATGTGATTACTCCTGTATTGGTTGATCTAAAAACGGGTATAAATTATCGTGATGAAATAAAACCTACTGTTCCTAATGAAGTTTACAATAAAAATCATTTGTTAGCAGGAAATGTAAATGCAAAACATAAGATCTTGGTTTTTTCAGACCCATTGTGCCCATTTTGCCAAGAGATCGTACCTGAGCTCTTGAATGCTGCAAAATCAAATCCTGACGTGATGGCGGTTTATTATTATCATTTGCCGCTAAAGCAAATTCATCCTGCCTCCGCAGTTCTTACCCGCATAATGGAAGTTGCTCAAAAGCAAGGCAAAAATGATTTAGTAGCTAAGATGTATACATTGCAAATAGATCCAAGTGATACCAATGAAACAAATTTGATCAATACTGTCAAGGCTCAAACCGGATTTGAAGTAACTCCGGCTCAAATCAATTCACCTGAGATAACAAACGCATTAACTCGTGATGAACAGATGGCATCAAGATTGATGGTTACAGGCACACCGACTATATATATAGACGGAAAACTAGATAAGCTTCGAGAAGGCTTTAGAGATTTATTACCAAAGAAATAACAAGTGAAAGAATTAATAATAGCAACACGAGCCAGTGCGCTGGCCCTTTGGCAAGCATATCATGTCAAAGCTCATATAGAAAAACATTTTAATATCAAAGTTACGCTCAATGAGATAACATCTCAAGGCGATAAGATATTGGATCGTCCTTTGGCGCTCATTGGCGGCAAAGGGCATTTTACAAAGGAACTTGAAGACGCTATGCTCGAAGGCAAAGCACATATGGCTGTGCATTCACTCAAAGATGTACCTACATATATCCCCGATGGATTAAGCCTAGTAGCAATTACTCAGAGGCAAGATCAAAGTGATGTTCTCTTGTCGCATAAATATCCATCGCTTGATGCTTTGCCACAAGGTGCAGTTGTGGGTACTACGAGTTTGAGACGACGAATGCAGCTATTGCATAAACGTCCCGATCTGAAAGTAAAAGATCTCAGAGGTAATGTAAATACCAGATTGCGCAAACTAAAAGAAGGCGAATATGATGCTATCATTTTGGCTTATATAGGGCTGCACAGATTAGACCTTCTAAAGGACATTCCTTTTGTAGAAAAGCTATCTTTTATGCTGCCTCCAATGGGTCAAGCAGCACTTGCTATCGAAATTATTGACAACAATCTCTTATTGCTTGATATTGCATTGAGCCTTAATGATGAAGAAAGTTTTTGGTACACTAAATTAGAGAGGGATTTTGTCTCAGCTATAGGTGCCGGTTGTTCTGCTCCGGTGGCAGTCAATGCTTCTATGAATAATGATATGATTACAATAAGAGCTATGATAGGTTATCCTGATGGAACACACATCATGGAGAGAAGTATGGAAGCACATTTTGAAGAAAGTCAAAATCTTGGATTTGATTTGGCAAAAGAGATGATAAAAAACGGTGCATTGGAGATATTAAAAGAGGCTGAAAAGCTTGCTTTTAAAGATGAGATGCCGCAAAGATTATAAAGGCACACAATGCAAGATGTTATAGAGTGGTTTAGGGCCAATGGCGGAGTTAGGCTCATAGAAGAGCCTTTGGATGTGGAGCTTGAGATCCCGCATATTGCTTATTTGGAGATCAAAAAAGCCAATGCCTCCCCGCTTCTTTTTACTAGGCCTATCTCAAAACGTTTGGGTATAGAGTATGATATGCCGGTGTTCATGAATCTTTTTGCTTCCAAAAATTTGACCGAGAAGATATTTGGCACTCATCCCGACAAGATAGCCGAAGATATCGGCTGGCTTCTCAAGATGAAACCTCCAAAGGCTTTGATAGAAAAAATTAAACTCTTACCGAAACTCTGGAAGCTCAAAAACGTATTTCCTAAAAGGTTATCAAGTAAAGGCGAATGTCAAGAAATCGTTTGGGATACTATAGATCTAGATAAATTGCCGATCTTGAAAACATGGAGTGAAGATGGCGGCAGATTTATTACTATGGGGCAGGTATATACACAAAGTATAGACGGCTCAGTGCAGAATCTAGGAATGTATCGCTTGCAGCAATATGATAAAAATCATTTAGGAATGCATTGGCAGATTCATAAAGATGGAGCCCACCTATTTCATGAGTATGCCAAAGCCGGCAAAAAAATGCCGGTTTCTGTAGCTATAGGAGGAGATCCGTTATATATCTGGTGCGGACAAGCTCCAATGCCTAGCGGTATGTTTGAATTATTGCTATACGGACTTATTAGGGGTAAAAATGCCAAACTAGTCAAATCCATAACAAATGATATTTTTGTACCCCATGATGTAGATATGATCATAGAAGGTTTTGTAGATCCTAGCCAGCGACAGATTGAAGGTCCATTTGGCGATCATACAGGATATTACACTCTGCCCGAAGAATTTCCGGTAATGGAAGTAACGGCTATTACCACCAAGAAAAATCCAGTATTTCACGCTACCGTAGTAGGCAAACCACTGTTAGAAGATAAATATATGGGCTGGGGAACAGAGAGAATATTTTTGCCGCTTTTAAAACCAATGGCTCCTGAACTTATAGATTACCATATGCCCGAAAACGGAGTGTTCCACAACTTGATCTTAGCAAAGATGCAACCTCTTTACAAAGGGCACGCCAAACAGTTTATGCATGCTTTTTGGGGAGTAGGGCAGATGAGTTTTGTCAAGCATGCTATATTTGTAGGTGAGGATTCTCCGGCTTTGACATCTTATGAAGCTTTGAGCGAACACATACTAAATAGATTGAGCAAAAAAAGCATATTTATCTCTGAAGGGATAGTGGATCATTTGGATCATTCAGCCGACGAACAGTTTGTGGGCGGTAAATTAGGAGTTGATGTTACCGGAGAAGAAGTATCAAGAGACATAGATCTCTTGAGTGATGATGATCTATTATCCAAAATGAGAGCTATTGATAATAATATCTTAGGCCTAAAACAATATATGACGCATACCGCAAATCCTATCTGTGTCATAAGCGTAGATAAAAAACGCTCTATGCTTCACCTTGGACAAACTCTGGCACATTTGACAAATCATATTAAAATACTCATAATTGTAGATAAGCACAATAATGACCTGGATAATCCATATATGCTTATTTGGCGCGTAGTAAACAATATCGATGCCCTTAGGGATATTGCACTTGAGCCGTTTATTCTCATAGATGCAACCAATAAAAATCATCTTGATGGCTTCACTAGGGAATGGCCTGGCGATACACTTTGTGATGCAAACGTTCTAAAAAATTTAAAAGAGCGAGGTTTGGTCGAATATGATGAAGCTTTGATACGTAAATGGGGATTATTGGAATTTGAGTGATATCAGTTCTTATACCAAAGAGATATCGCTCCTATCACAAATAAGCCCAACGCAATTTCTTTGAGATCTTTATCGTATAAAAGTATGAAAAAGCTACCCAATATAAGCAGTGCCGAGCTTAAAAGAGGCTTTATGTACTCTTTTAGTTCTTTTGATATCCAGTAAAGCTGATCTTTAGAAAGAGACACTTCTAACTCATCATTGGCGATCTTTTGCATAGAATGCTTCAGGTTTTGGATAAAAAACGGGGTGTCTTTGATATTTTCAATGATCATATCGAGTATCCCGTTTTGCGCACCTATAGCTTTAGGTATATTGCTTTGGAGGATTGGCAATATATCCTTGATGCCGTTAAAATTCTCTATATATGTTGTGCCGAGTCCTTCTATGATAGCACTGACTCTTAGTATATATATGGCATCACTAGGAAGTTTGAACGGTAAATCTTTTGTAGATTCCAGCACGTCAAACGCTAATTGCTGCATAGATTCGCTGCTGAGATTTTCATCTGAAAAAATAGCGAACATTTTTGATGTAAATTCTGCCAGCTCCGCAGTGGGCGCTTCATAGGCAATTGTTCCCAAACGTTTGTTTGCACTAATGTAAAGTTCATAGTTTTGCTCATGGGCTGCCTTGATAAGCTCGATTATAGCTATCCTGGTCTCGTTTGGCACTTTTTTGACCATGCCAAAATCTAGTAATATCAATTCGCCTTTTTTTGAAACTAGCAGGTTGCCAGGGTGCGGGTCAGCATGAAAGTAGCCTTTGATTAGCATTTGATCAGCATAAAAATTAACCAGTTTTGATATGAGAGGCTTAAAATCAATACCGCATGCAAGCAGATTTTTTTTGTCGTCAAACCTATAGCCTTCTTCGAAGCTCATTACTAATGCACTATCGCTACAATATTCTTCATAAGGCTCCGGAAACCTGATACCGCTATCTTTGTAAATTGCAGAAAACTCTTTTAAATTTTGCAGCTCTACACGAAAAGAGACTTCTTGGACGATCATCTTGGAGAATTCACCGATAACTGCTTCGATAGAATTTTTGGTGTATGTGCTAAAAAGAGGTTTGAAAAGATCGTTAAAAAAATTTATGATCTTTATATCAGCTCTTACTTGATTGGTTATGTCGAATCTACGCAATTTCACTGCTACTTTTGTGTTATCTTTTAGATATGCGACATGCACTTGACCTATCGAAGCAGAAGCAATGGGAACAGGGGAGAACTCTCGGAATATTTCCATATCTCCAAAGGCATCTTTGCAAACAGCAGCAAACTCACTCTCTTTCATTGGAGGAAGTTTGTCGTGAAGTTCTTTAAGTTCGTCAATATAATCTTTTGAGAAAAAATCAGACCTAGTAGCCAATACTTGAGCTAATTTGATAAAGCTGGCCCCGAGAGTAATGATAGTTTGCTTTAAAGACTTTGGAGATAATGGTTTGAGACCCAAAAAGCTCTCTTTTTTCTTTATGATCAGATAAAGAGTCATTAAAAATGCAAATATTGCATAAACTCTAAAAGGATTATAATAGCTTATTTTTTTGATGATAATTCCTCTTTTAGTTTTGTTATATCATCTTTTGTAGCAACGCCTAATTCATCTAAAGCTTCTTTGATGGCATCCTTGATGGCATTTTTAGATTTTTCTTCGCTCTCTTTACCTTTGTCTGCAAGCGAAGTAAGAAAGCTTTTGGCATCCTCGGTTTTGATTTTGCCGCTCTCTTCTAGTTTTTTTATCTCTTCTTCTACTTTTTCTTTAAATATAGCAATAGCACCTATCCCGGTATGAAAAATATCTTTTAGCATTTTTGATCCTTTTTTTATTATTATAACTCTATTTTTTGATTTTTTGGCACTATTTTTTTATTGGATTCAAAATCAATTAGATAACAAATAATAATTTAATTTTATTTTCTTTGTTAAACATAAGTTTTAGTGTGCTAATATCTCTAATGGAAGATTTAGTTTAAAGCGAGGTCGAAAAATGGATAATCAAGTTCTAACATGGCTTGTTGGTGTGATAGCATTTTGTATGGTTTTTGCTACTGTTATTGTAGTGCTCATCGGCATCAATGCAATAAAAATAATGAAGCGTGTAGATAGACTTTTGCTTACTTCCCAAAATGATCTCACTCTTTTGTCCGGTCAAGCATTAAAAACACTCCATGAAATCAAAGTAGAGAGTAAAATACTTGCAGACCAAGCATCAATAGGCATTTCCAAAGCAGCAATCGGTACTTTTGTTGTCGGATCTATATATCGATTTCTTAAGAAAAAAAATGATTCTAGGAGTACACAATGAATGATAATAGTTTGGTAAATTTTTTACTAGGAACAGCAATAGGCGGTGTGAGCGTATATTTTGCACTTAAACATCAAGATGAAATAATAGACAAATTCCATCAACTAGAAGAAGAGTATGCATTTGATCCTGATAATCTCATGGAGTCCGCAAAAGAAAAGATAGATGTTTTGACTAAAAATATACAATCAAAAGTTGAGCAGTTCAAGGAAGGTGTCATTGAAAACAAAGACGATGCCATAGATGCGATAATGCAGGAATTAACCCATCTTCGCAAGGAAGTGGCTAAGTTCAAGTCTTAAAGGCTTTTATTAAATGTCTATGTTTCAATACTCTTAAAAGGGTTGTGGCAAATGCCACGATCGCAGGACCAAGTATAATACCCCAAAATCCAAATGTGATCAACCCTGCCATAATCGAGAAAAATATTAAAAAATCATTTACTGCTTTGTGTTCTTTATTTAATATCTTATTTAATAAATGATTAACTTTCTGCAAGACAAGAAGTCTTACTATATTGTCTATAAAAAATGATATCATTGCCCATGAGTAAATAAAGATGATCAGAGCATTCATGTAATTGCCGCCAAATAATTCTTTTAAAACTATCGGTACCCAAATCAATGTTGTTCCCACAATAGGCACAACGGATGTCACTGCTATCATGAGACCTAAAATCCACGGATTGTATCCATCAAAAAAACTAATAAAAAGACCAAACGCTACTCCTTGAGTAATAGCAACACCTATGAGAGTATAAAATCCTGCAGCTGAAGTAGCTACCAAATCTGTTGCAAACTCTTGCAAGATAGTGCGTCTCATAGGTATGACAGGCACTATCGATAAAATTAAAGGCTTTTGATACCAGGAAAGTAAAAAGAAAAAAATAACAATCAATATCATATCACCTATGGCTTTTAGGAAGTCAAGTAAACTATTGCCAAAATTTATAGCAATGGTGGAAATGATCTTATCCTGATTGACTATTAATTGTTGATTTAGGCTCCTTAATGGTTTTTCGATCCAATGCATAGAGTCGGGGATCAATGATAGCAGGTGTCCAAATTGTTGATAAAGCGTAATTCCCATTGAGATAATTTCTTTCGGATTTGA
>JAFGWQ010000184.1 GCA_016937075.1 Campylobacterales bacterium
TCTTTGGCTACTGCGCTATATCATTATGCTATCAATAATGACAAAGATAAAGCATGCAGTTCTTTATCGATCATCTATGGACATTTCCCATGGTTTGGCTCCAAGACCGCAGCAATGGATAAAAGTTTGGATTTATTTATAGAGAATCAATCAAAATAAAATAATCTAAATTTTTACAATGCCAATTTTATCAAAGTCGTTGATTTGTACCATCTCTTTTGCTAAAAGTATCAATTCATTTAGTTTGTCTTCGTAAAGCTTTGCCGATTCGTTCGAAGTAGACTCAAACCTTGTGACCAGTACCGGAGTGGTATTGCTAGCTCTTACAAGTCCCCAGCCATTTTCAAAATTGACCCTTACGCCATCGACATCGATTATGCTTTTTATAACCGGGAAATTGGCAGGAGGATTTTGTAGTAATGTTTTTAGATTTTTTATTATTTCAAACTTTTGGCTCTCTGTGGTTTTGACCTTTATCTCTTCAGTTGAGAAAAGTGCCGGAAGTTTTTCTATCTCATTATCTAAATCCATACCGTTTTTAATAAGCTCAAGAACTCTAAGTGTAGCGTAGATCGCGTCATCAAATCCAAAATATCGGTCGCTGAAAAATACATGGCCGCTAACTTCACATGCAAGCTGTGCATCCAGTTCTTTCATCTTGACTTTGAGATTGGAGTGTCCTGTTTTGTACATTACAGCTCTGCCGTATTGGTTTATAGTATCATACATTACCGATGAACATTTTACTTCGCCTATAACTGTTGGATTTTCCATTTGGCTTGATAAAAGAATTGCCAGCATGTCTCCTTTGATATTGTGCTTTTTAGTAAGTACGGCTATGCGATCAGCGTCTCCGTCATACGCGAAGCCTATTTCAAAGTCACCTTCAAGTTCCTTTTTGATATCAACCAAATTATGCTCTTCAGTGGGGTCAGGGTGGTGATTTGGAAATGTGCCGTCAGGTTCTACAAAAAGAGCTTTATAATTAAGATCTAATGCATCGAATATATCTATAATAACCGTTCCTGCAACTCCATTGCCGCAATCAAACACTATTTTTTTATCCATACCTTTTAGATGTGAAAAATGTTCTATGATAAAGCTGATATAATCATTTTTGGTATCTATAAATATTGTAGCAGTATCATCCTTGATAATCATATCTTTATTTTTTATGATCTCATCACCTAGGGCATAGATATCGTCGCTAAAAAACGGTTTTTTATCAATTGTTATTTTAAATCCATTATACTCACTTGGATTATGCGAACCTGTTATCATGATAGAAGCATTAACAGGGTTGTCAATATTTTTAGGCTGTACGAAGTTGGCAAAATAATTTACCGGAGTTGCTACCATACCCATGTCAAGCACGGTGCATCCGGCTTTATTTAATCCGCTTGCCAGATAATCCCTCAAGATTGGCGAGTGAGTTCTAGCGTCATATCCTATAGCGACCACACCGCCTAGTTTTTTTATCTTGAGTCCCAAAAAATATCCTATGAGTTTGACGCTCTGTTCGTTTAATTCAGAAGAGAATATTCCTCTAATATCATATTCCCTAAAAATTGATTTTGTTATCATCGATTTGCTCCATATCAGTCTGCTGGTTTATAGTTTTTTTCTTTATTGTGTTTTTCTTTTTGGGCACGCTGTTTTTTTTCCATCATAACGGCATCTTTTAATTCTTCTTCGTTGTCATATCTAGCACCGTCAATAAACTTTGATTGATCATCAAATTGTCCGGTCTTTAGTCCCCAAAGAAGTGCTAGAAGGCCCAACGCACCCAAAAATGTAGAGACGCTAAGCATCAATATCATTATATTACTACTCATTTTTATTCCTCTTTGTCAAATTTAATACGTTTAATTCTTATAGAATTACCAACCACTATAAGCGAACTCAAGCTCATGGACAAAGCAGCTACAAGGGGATATATAAACCCCATTACGGCTAATGGTACTGCTATTATATTGTACACGATAGAAAAACCAAGATTTTCTTTGATCGCTTGATAGGTTCTTTTTGATATGCGGTAAGCCTCTGTGATCTTTTGCGGTTTTTCATCCAGCAGTACAACATCACTTACGCTTATGGCTATATCCGCACCGCTCCCCATGGCTATAGCGATATCAGCTTTTGCTAATGCTATGGAGTCGTTGATACCATCCCCGACCATAACGACTATTTCTCCTTGGTCATGAAATTTATCTATTAGCGAAGCTTTATCTTGAGGCAATAGACTGTCATATACAATGTCAATGCCGGCTTCCTTGGCTATTGCGTTGGCGCTTAACGTATGATCTCCTGTAAGCATAGCAATTTTCATATCTAATGATTTAAGCGTAGATAATGCTTCTTTTGTACCGTTACGGAGTTTATCACTAAGTTCAAATGATGCTATAAGCATCCCGTCTATTGCAAAAAAGAATAGTGAATGTTGAGACGAAAGCATGGTTTTGATACCAAGTTCTTCCATTAACGCATTATTGCCTCCTGCTAGAGTGCGATTTTCGTATTTAGCTACGACACCTTTGGCTTGGATCGTTTGAATCTCTTCTAATTTAAGTTCTTGAAGTTTGTCATTTTTCTCTTCTAGGTATCTCTTGATGCCTTTACTGATCGGATGATTTGATGATGCTGTCAATGAATACAAAAGGTTATGATCAAATTCCTGATGGATAATCGCATTGACAACAGAAGGTTTGCCTTCCGTGATGGTACCGGTTTTGTCGATTGCTACCATGGTGCTTTTTGCCATAGTTTCTAGAAAAGTTGCCTCTTTAAACAGTATACCTCTTTTTGCAGACACACTAATACCAACAAGAGTCGACATAGGAGTGGCCAATCCCAAAGCACACGGACAAGCTATAACGATAACCGATATGGACACGATAAGAGCTTTTTCAAAATCACCGTCATAGAGATACCAGCCTGCAAACGTTGCTATAGCAATAACGAGTATAATCACAGAAAAGTAGCCGGATATACTATTGGCAAGTTGTTCAATTTTTGGCTTTTTGGTCACTGATTCTTCAAGTAGAGTTACTATAGAGTGAAGCAGGGAATTTGAAGCATCCTTGGTGGCTTTGTATTGTACTACACTATCCAAACAAATAGAGCCACTCAGTATAGTATCTCCTTGTTGTTTGTATATAGGTATACTTTCTCCTGTAAGCGAACTTTCATCGAATGACCCTGCACCATCAGTGATGACGCCGTCTATAACGATTTTTTCTCCAGCTCTTACCTCTATGATATCGCCTATAGCTATGTTTTCAACAGCTATTAGATTTTTTACCCCATTGCTTACTATCATTACCTCTGTAGGTATGGTGCTAGTAAGAAGATCAAGTGTATCGACAGCATGTTTTTTACTAAGAACTTCTAGATATTTGCCTACAAGCACGAAAGTAATAATCATAACAACGGAATCGAAATAAACCTCTCCGTGCTTGCTGATCATGGCATATATGGAATATATATAAGCCAATGTCGCTCCCGTGGCCACTAGGGTGTCCATATTTACGATACGATTTTTGTATCCAAAGTATGCCCCGCGGAAAAAGACCCATCCGCTATAAAATAATACCGGTGTAGCCAATACAAATTCCGCGACATTTAGTATATCTTTGAATTTTTGTTCAATGCCGGTAAAATATCCGGCGTATTGTGCTACTGCTATCCACATGATATTCATCATGCCAAATACAGCTACCAAAATTCGTGCATAATAATCTCTGCGTGTTTTGGTGGCCCTCTCTTCTTGTAATGCAGGGTCATACGGAAAGGCATCGTATCCTATGGAACGAATTGTTTGTATGATTTGCGAAAGATTGATTGTTTCATTGTCCCATATAACTTTTGCTTTATTGTTGGTATAGTTTATAGTAGCTTCTATGATCCCATCAGTTTTATGAAGTACTTTTTCGTTGAGCCATACGCAAGCAGAGCAGTGAATACCTTCTATAATGAGATTTATCTCATTGGTGCCATCGGGGCGTATCTTGACATATTTTTTGCGAAATCCCTCTAAGTCAAATCGTTCCAAATCGTCCTGCGGTATATTCACAGGCGGTGTGAGTGTAGTTTTTCCAAGTTTGTCATAAAATGTATCAAGTCCTTCGCTGCTAAGCAGATGATAAACACCTTGGCATCCATGACAACAAAAGTGGCATGTTTCATTGTTTATTTTTTCTACTATCATTGCACTTTCATCAAATATTAGATTACAGTGAGTACATTTTACCTTTGCCAACGCCGAGCCTTATTTTTAAAGTTGTCTATTTTACCAAAATAAAAATAAATAGAGATGGATTATTTGAAAGATTTAATTTTTTAAGAGTCAAGATAGTATAATACATATATAAACTTATGGCAATTTGCCTATTTTATCTTCATAACCATATATTCCATGCAATAATAAGAGGCACAATGAGCGATCAAAAAAAACCCAGTCATCATAACCGCAAAAGCAGAACACACGTACCTGTTGAAGGTTACAAGGTGGAAGAATTACAACAAAAACCACTAAATCAGCTTCTCGAAATTGCAGAAGAGATGAAAGTGGAAAATCCACATGAACTTCCTAGAAGAGATCTTATATTTGAAATTCTAAAATCACAAGTCAGCCAGGGCGGATATA
This sequence comes from Campylobacterales bacterium, assembly GCA_016937075.1. Classification (GTDB taxonomy): domain Bacteria; phylum Campylobacterota; class Campylobacteria; order Campylobacterales; family Sulfurovaceae; genus BN30871. The sequence goes on from JAFGWQ010000184.1 coordinate 4,646, forward strand.
TACTTTTTACCGGAATATTGGAGCTTATGAATGATGGATATGGATTTTTACGTTCCATTGATAGTAATTTTGCCAATTCTAGTAATGATACATATGTAAGCAGTACTCAAATAAAACTATTTTCACTTCGTAGTGGAGATATAGTGACAGGACAAGTACGTCCGCCAAAAGATCAAGAGAAATACTATGCACTTCTCAAAATAGAAGCGATTAACTACTTGTCTCCCGAAATCTCTAAACAACGACCATTATTTGATAATCTTACACCATTATATGCTAGTGAACAACTTAAACTTGAATACAATCCAATGAAACTTACAGGAAGAGTTTTGGATCTATTTACCCCTATAGGCAAAGGCCAAAGGGCATTGATAGTTGCTCCTCCTCGTACCGGTAAAACAGAGCTTCTTAAAGAGCTAGCCCATGGTATTACGTATAATAACCCAGATGCCTCACTTATGGTACTGCTAGTTGACGAGAGACCTGAAGAGGTAACTGATATGCAACGTTCAGTTAAAGGAGAGGTATATAGTTCTACTTTTGATTTGCCTGCTCAAAATCACGTCAGGACAGCTGAGATGGTTATAGAAAAAGCCAAAAGACGCGTAGAGCTTGGCAAAGATGTTATTATATTGCTTGACTCCATTACAAGACTAGCTAGAGCTTACAATACGGTTACTCCAAGTTCAGGTAAAGTACTTTCAGGTGGTGTGGATGCAAATGCTTTGCATAAACCAAAAAGATTTTTTGGAGCGGCTAGAAATATAGAAGAGGGTGGAAGTCTAACTATCATAGCAACGGCACTTATAGAAACCGGCAGCAGGATGGATGAGGTAATTTTTGAAGAATTCAAAGGTACCGGCAACTCAGAAGTGATACTTAGCCGTTATGTAGCTGATCGTCGTATCTATCCGGCAATTGATGTCATCAAATCAGGTACTAGAAAAGAAGAACTTTTACTTACTCCTGATACATTGCAAAAAGTATGGGCTATCAGAAATGCCATGCAAAATATGGAAGAAGTGGAAGGTCTTAAATTTTTATTCTCTAAAATGCTTAAGACCAAAAATAACGAAGAATTTCTCTCTATTATGAACGATGGTGCGTAATTAGTTTTAGTTTCTAGTTTTTAGGTGTTGTTTTAATGAGTTTGAAGTCATTCTGAACTTGTTTCAGAATCCAAAAATTAGACCCTGATAAAATCTCGCAGGACAATTAATCTAAGAGCAAATATATTCAGGGCGATAGAGGTTGAAAATGAATATTGGTGTATTTGACTCCGGTTTGGGCGGTTTGACAGTAGTTGGCGCAATGCTCAAACACTTAAAAGGTGCAAATATATATTATGTAGCTGATACTGCCAATGCTCCATATGGAGAAAAGACGAAAGATCAGATAATAGACTTTAGCATTGCCATTACCAAATATCTTATTAAAAATTATAATATAGATGCTTTGGTGGTCGCTTGCAATACCGCTACAAGCGCAGCAATAGCCGAACTTAGAGAAAAATATCCAAATCTTATTATTGTTGGAACCGAACCTGGACTAAAACCTGCTATTTCACACAGTAAAACTAAAAAAGTAGGTATCTTAGCTACCCCCGCTACGCTAAGCGGTGAAAAATATAAAAGCTTAGTAGATGAGCTTAGCAATCAATATTCGGTTGAAGTTTTTGAGCAAGCTTGCGACGGACTAGTCCAGCAGATAGAAAAAGGGGAGACGGATACACCAAAAACCATATCTATGCTTGATAATTGGTTGGCTCCTATGAGAGACGCCAATGTTGATACTATAGTGCTTGGATGTACCCATTATCCATTGGTGAGCAAAGCTATAAAGCAAGTTATGGTTCATCCGGTTGAGCTAATTCAAACTGCTGATGCGATCTCCAAAAGAGTCCTTTCTTTGCTAGAAGAACGAGGGCATATTAATAGCGGAGAAACTCAGCTATATATCGCATCAACCGGGGATATAAAGCCTTCCATGATAGAATATATACTAGGCAAGAAAATTGAGATAGATAGGATAGTGATACAATAAGATCATGACTTGATCGTCTCTGTGTTTTGTCACATAGAGACATTCAAAGAGTATTTTTATTGTGGTTTTTTTGCAGAGAGTTTTGGGTAATTTGTATCCAACAAAATTCTATTTTCTGTATATTCTTCAATTTTTGGAGAACAATTTTTTAAGCGATAACGTTCTGCTAAAACTTGATTTCTTTTGATAAAAGCACGTGCTTCATATGATGCGGAAGGAGTACTTTTAACAAATACAATAGGAAAAATAATAAAAACTCCTGTCA
>JAFGWQ010000023.1 GCA_016937075.1 Campylobacterales bacterium
ATGGTGGTGAGTGAAGGATTCGAACCTTCGAAGACATAGTCAGCAGATTTACAGTCTGCCCTCGTTGGCCGCTTGAGTAACTCACCTTGTATTGTTTTTACTGGTCAAACACTGATAATTTAAATTTATGGAGCTGGTGATGGGACTCGAACCCGCGACCTGCTGATTACAAATCAGCTGCTCTAGCCAACTGAGCTACACCAGCACCAAATAACATTCCTAGTGACTAAAAATGGAACGCAATTATAGGCAAAATAAAATAAAATGTCAAGAGATTTTTGTATTTTTTTGGTATTTTTTTGATACAATCATAAAATAAATCATAATATATGGGTAAATCATTGAAATCACCACGAGGTTTCGGCAAAAGATATTTTACTTTTGCCTCTATATTGGCGCATACTGTTTTTGTCAAGCTTCAAAAAAGCAAAGTTCAAATCTCTTCAATTTGTCACGCCTATTTTTCTAATGATCTAAACGAAGAAGAAGACTCTCCGCCATTAAGTCAAATTCAATGTTTATTATTACTGCAAAATCCTACATTATGCAATTGTATATTCACTAGAATTGCCAAACAGGCCCTGCTGTCTGCAAAGCACGTAAGAAAATCGAACTGCAATTGCCGATACTTTAGTTTCCGCAGAAGCGGAACGCATCCTCCTCATATCTTTTTAAATCCCAACAACAAAACTCTCTGATAAATTATTTGGACCATCTCGTAGTAACGAAATTGTGTCATTCTGAGGCATAAAGTGCCGTTAGAATCTAGATCTTTACGAAGTCTAAAGACTTCTCAAGATGACAAAGCCATATTAATCAGAAGACTTGATATTTATAAAATTAAACAACAAAAATATATAGATAAAAAAGGATAATTATGTCAAAAAATTTAGTGGTAGGATACCCTAGAATCGGTGAGCACAGAGAGCTCAAGTTTGCCCTTGAAAATTTTTGGAGCGGCAAAAACAGCTTTAAAGACGTAGAAGAAGTGGCTAAACACCTAAGAGCAAAAGCTTGGAACACACAAAAAGAAGCAGGTGTTGAGCTCATAAGCTCAAATGACTTTTCTTATTATGATCAAATGCTTGATACTATGATATTGGTTGGTGCGATCCCAGATAGGTTCAAATCTATACAAGACAAAACCGAACAATACTTTGCAATGGCACGAGGGTATGAAAATGGCGTAGCGATGGCTATGAGAAAATGGTTTAATACAAACTATCACTACATCATACCGGAACTTGCCCAAGATGAAGCATTTAAACTTGATAATACAAAGGTTATAGATGAATACAAAGAGGCAGCAGCTCTTGGCATAAAAACCAAGATAAACCTAATCTCACCGATTACTTTCTTGGCTCTTAGCATGACCACAGACGGAAGTGATCAATTTTTGCTATTTGATAAATTACTCAAAGTTTATGAAGAACTTTTCAAAGAAATTAGTAAACTAGACGATGAAATTATCGTGCAGCTTGATGACCCTATTTTTACTACAGATGTAGAGCCAAAACTTCTTAGTCTCATAAAACCATGCTATGAAAAGCTAGCCAACGCAGCATCAAATATCAAGATCATAGCTACTACCTATTTTGAACACTCGAATGAAGCTACTAAAGTTTTAGTTCATACACCGATATGGGGATTGGGGCTTGATTTTGTAGCAGGGAGTAAAAATATAGATTCTCTTGCCGAAATTGCCAAAAGCGACAAAGTATTGGCTGCCGGAGTCATTAACGGAAGGAATGTATGGAAAAACGATATCATGAAAACAAAAGAGTTACTAGAAACATTATCCGTCATTATCCCAAAAGAGAGATTGATAATATCCACATCTTGTTCGCTTTTGCATGTACCTTATAGTTTAGAAAATGAAAATAAACTTGATAATACCATCAAAGACTCATTGAGCTTTGCTAAAGAAAAACTAAACGAGTTGACTCTAGCTAGCCGTATATTCTTTGGCTCAATAGAAAATGACGATGAATTGTTGCAAGAAAACAAAAACAGTATCGAAAGACTAAAAAATTCAAAGCTTATACACAACGAGGCTGTACAATCCAGAGTAGGCAATATTGCAAAATGGGTTAGAGACGGTGAATTTTCAGAGCGTATCGCTCTTCAAAAAGCCAAACTAGGATACCCTGATCTAGCTACAACTACTATAGGTTCTTTCCCGCAAACTCCAGAACTCAGAAAGGCTAGACGAGATTACAAAAACAATGAAATCTCTGGAGAAGAGTATGAGGAATTTATAAAAAATTATATCCGCGAAACTATCACTATCCAAGAGAAAATAGGTCTTGACGTGTTAGTCCATGGGGAGCCCGAGAGAAACGATATGGTTGAGTATTTTGGTGAACTGCTAAACGGATTTGCCTTCAGCTCAAATGGATGGGTGCAAAGTTATGGTGCCAGATGTGTCAAGCCGCCATTATTATATGGGGATGTAAGCCGCGAAGTTCCAATGACACTGCAATGGATACTTTATGCTCAAAGCTTAACATCGAAAATAGTCAAAGGCATGCTAACTGGACCTGTAACGATGATAAACTGGTCATTTGTAAGAGAAGATATACCTCGCAGCGAAGTAGCTACCCAAATAGCGCTTGCCTTAGCTGATGAGATAGACGATCTGCAAAACAACGGTATCAAAATGATACAAGTCGACGAAGCTGCATTCAAAGAGGGATATCCTTTGAGACATGAAAATAGAGCATCTTATGAAAAATGGGCGGTTGATAGCTTTAAACTCTCAGTAAGCAGTGCACACAAAGAGACACAGATTCATACACATATGTGCTATAGCGAGTTTAATGACATTATACACACAATTGAAGAGATGGACGCAGATGTCATCACGATAGAAACTGCCAAAAGCGGCAACAGCCTACTCAAAATATTTAAAGAGGTAGGATATACCAAAGAGGTAGGGCCTGGAGTTTATGATATCCACTCCCCTAGAATCCCGACTGTCGAAGAGATAAAAACTCAAATAGCATTATTGCTAGAAGTATTGCCAAAAGAGCAATTGTGGATCAATCCTGATTGTGGTCTTAAGACCAGAAAATGGGAAGAAGTAATTCCAAGCCTCGAGAACATGGTCAAAGCAGTGGTATCTTTTAGGTGATAAGATCACAAAATATTATAGTCTAACACATAAGCATTTTGTCATACCGGACCAGGTCCGGTATCCATGGATTCTATGTCGTGGCAGGGAATCACAATATACTGTTGTCAGAACATGAAAAGCGTTAAACAAATGACAACTGCTTGTCATTTGTAGCCTTGGAGCTGTAGGCAATGTACGAAGTACAGTCCAAGGCTAAAGCAGCAATCCGTAAAACAATGTCGCAAAACTAGTGTATAACGGTTTTACGAAGTAAAAAGTTTCTTTAGAAAAATCTTGTGTTGCAATTCATAATGACGACGCTTTTTATTTGTAAAAAGAAAAAAGCCTATCTCGTCTAATCAATCCATTTTTGTTATTATGTGATATAATAAAGTATCTTTGTTTATACTGCTGGCGAAGAGAGATAGGCTTTTGCCTTATGTTCTTATTTATGCTCAAATATTTATTGTACCTTATGGGTTTACCTTTTTAGCACTTTTTATTATGCGATAAAATGGAGGATATTTAATGCAAGCACATACATCACACAATCCAAACGCAAATCATGCCCCATATCAAGACCGTCACAATAGCGGACATTTACATCATATGGAAGATTTGAAACAACGTTTCATTATATCTATCATTTTGACCATACCTATTTTGCTATTTTCTTCTATGATACAAATGTGGTTTGGTTTTACCATAGACTTTCCTTATATGGATCTTCTCACATTCACACTCTCCACATTGGTCTACCTTTATGGAGGATGGCCATTTTTGACAATGATGACAGAAGAGATCAAATCCAAAGAACCTGGAATGATGACGCTCATCTCTATGGCAATCAGTGTAGCATACTTTTATTCTGCGATAACCATTTTTATCTCGGAGGAAAAATCTTTTTTCTGGGAACTCGCAACGTTGATAGATATCATGCTAATCGGGCACTATATCGAAGCCAAAAGTATATTGGGAGCTTCAAATACACTTGAAGAACTAGTACGATTGGTCCCAAAAAAAGCAATGCGCTTTACTCACGAAGATACACTAGAAGAGGTGGACGTCAGCCAGCTTAGAGTGGGTGATACTATTTTAATTCATCCCGGAGAAAATATCCCCGCCGATGGAGAAATAATAAAAGGCGAGAGCATGGTAGATGAAGCATTGCTTACAGGAGAGTCTAAACCGCTTTTTAAAAGCCCAGAAAGCCTTGTATTTATGGGCAGTACAAATATTGACGGCTCACTTCGTGTTCGCATTACAAAAAGCGGTGAAAGCAGCTATCTATCCCAAATCATCAATCTTGTAAAAGAGCTCCAACAAAGCAAATCTCATACCCAAGACCTTGCCAATCGTGCTGCTAAGTGGCTTTTTTATGCCGCAGTGGCGATAGGGGCAATTACGCTGCTTGTTTGGTCTGTACTTTCTAATTTTGAAGATGCGGTACTTAGAATGGTTACTGTATTGGTGATCGCTTGTCCTCATGCACTTGGGCTGGCTGTACCGCTTGTCGTTGCTATCTCAACATCCATGGCAGCTAAAAATGGTATTTTGATTCGCCAAAGAGATGCATTTGAAAGACTGCACAAAATCGATGTCATTTGTTTTGACAAAACCGGAACAATTACAGAAGGCAAACTTGCTGTTAGTACGGTGGCTGCTATTGGTGATGAAAAAAGTCTGCTTTATTTTGCTGCTTCTACGGAGCAACATTCAGAGCATGGTATCGCCCAAGCTATCGTACATTATGCTCAAAACCAAGGGTTCACTCTTGGTGGCGTTGAAGAATTCAATGCTATGCCAGGAATTGGCGCTAAAGCCAAAATCGATGGCCACATTGTCATGATAGGCGGTGCGCAACTTTTGATAAAAGAATCACTGCAGATCCCTCAAAAACTACTGCCATTTAATAGTCACGAAGCAACCAAAGTGTGGATTACCATTGATGGCGTTATTGGAGGTGTCATTCTTCTAACAGATACGATACGCCAAAGTTCTGCCGAAGCGATCGGAGCTATCAAGTCAAAGGGGATCACCGCTTATATGTTCACAGGAGACAATAACGAAGTAGCAGCAGATATCGCAAAAAAAACAGGTATTGATCACTACGAAGCTGGGTTGTTGCCCGATGTGAAACTACAAAAGATCCAAGCACTCAAAGAGAGCGGCAAAATAGTCGCCATGGTAGGCGATGGGATCAACGATGCACCTGCGCTTATAGGTGCAGATATCGGTATTGCTATAGGTGCCGGGACAGATATCGCCATAGAGAGTGCGGATATCATCTTGACCAAAAGCGATCTTCTAAGTGTCGTCGATGCAATCACTCTTTCAAAGCAAACATACCGTAAAATGCTGCAAAATATTTGGTGGGCAAGCGGATACAACATTATCGCCATTCCTTTGGCTGCGGGTGTTTTGTCAAAATGGGGCATTCTCATCAATCCTGCGGTGGGTGCTATATTGATGTCTGCAAGTACTGTCATTGTCGCAATAAATGCACAGTTGCTAAAAAATATAAAACCACAGCAAAGAAAACAATTAGTGCATCATGATGCGCACTCACATCACTAAAAAAGAAAGAAAAATGAAAATCCTCTTAGCTCCGAGTGAGACCAAATCAACCGGCGGAACGATCCCGTTTAGTCTATCAGATCTATGGAACAATGAACTCCTTAAAGTAAGATCCAAACTAACACAAATTTATCTAAAAGAACTAAAAGACGAACCAAAATCCAAACAAATGTTTGGTCTCAAAAAACCAGGCGAGATAGAATATTATAGAAATATCGGGCTACATTCTCCGGCCAAAAAAGCGGTAGAGAGATACACAGGCGTAGCATTTGATTATCTGGATTACTCTAGCCTTGATGATGAACAGCAAAAATATATAGACAAAAACGTCATGATATTTTCAAATCTTTTTGGTCCTATCATGGCCGGCGATACAATCCCTGAATATAGATTGGCTCAGGGGGCAAAAGTGGGTGAAATTGAGGTAGATAAATATTACCATGCCAATAGCACTAAGCTCTTGGATGAATATTTAGCTGATGAAGAGATACTCGATATCCGTGCGGGATATTATGATAGATTTTATATTCCCTCAAAGCCCTATACGACGCTCAAATTCATCAAAGACGGTAAAGTAGTAAGCCACTGGGCGAAAGCTTATCGCGGCAAAGTCTTGCGTGAGATAGCCAAAGCAGGAGCAAAAAGCATAGAAGAATTTATGTCATTGCCCATAGAAGGACTGAGCCTAAGCGAGATCCAAACACGCAAAAACAAAACAGAGATCATCTATACTATAG
>JAFGWQ010000024.1 GCA_016937075.1 Campylobacterales bacterium
AATTGGGAGATTTGTATGTTCGCTATTTTATGGTGGCATTGGATTGTATTTGGATTATTATTGCTAATAATCGAACTAGGTATCGGTACTTTTTTTATATTGGGTTTTGCAATTGCGGCCATAATTGTTGGTATAATGACGTTTTTTATTGTTTTCTCATTTAATGTGCAGTTAATGCTATGGCTGCTGTTTTGCATCATTTTTATAGCTATTTGGTATAAAAAATTTTCTGATACGATAATATCCAAAAGCGGTCAATCGGATTATTCTCTTGATACTTTAGGCACAGTCACTCAAGAGATACCAAAGCACGCAAGGGGCAAAGTGGTTTTTGATACACCAGTACTCGGTAATACCGAATGGCATGCAACATCTTCAGTATATATACCTGTAAATACGCGCATTAAAATTGTCAAAGTTAACGGGCAGCTTATAGAGGTTGAACCTCTTTCAATCACATAAAGGAGAAAAACCATGGAAATCATGATCATTTTAGTTGCAGTTGTTCTATTCACTTTATACAAAGGCGTCAACATAGTACCACAAGGTGAAGAGTGGGTAGTAGAGAGACTGGGGAAATTTTCCCGCACACTAAATCCGGGGCTTAATATTATAATCCCTTACATAGAAGACATAAGACAAAGAGTTTCAACTAGAGATATCATACTTGACATTCCTGGGCAAGAAGTTATAACAAAAGATAATGCCGTCATACATACAAATGCTATTACATTTATCCGCGTTACCAATCCTGCAGATGCCATATATGGTGTAGAAAATTTTAAGCTTGCTATCCAACAGCTTGTTATGACCACACTTCGTTCTATACTGGGCGAGATGAATCTAGACGAAGCTTTATCAAGTCGCGAACATATCAAAACAAAATTAAAAGATCAGATTATCGATGATGTGGCAGGCTGGGGAGTTACTATCAAATCTGTAGAGATCCAAGATATTGCCCCAAGCCCATCTATGCAAGCATCAATGGAGCGTCAAGCAGCCGCAGAAAGAGAAAGAAGAGCTATTGAAACCACAGCAGAAGGGACAAAAAATGCTATGATACTTGAAGCTGACGGCAGACTGGCAGCTGCGCAGAGAGAAGCACAAGCACAAATAACTCTAGCAAAAGCTTCAGCTGAAGCCATACGTGCAATTGGCGAAAACACAAAAAATCAAGAATTGTCTGCAATGTTTTTACTCGGAGACAGGTATATAGCTACTCTTGAAAAAATGAGTCAAAGTCAAAATGCAAAATTTGTAGTTTATCCTGCTGATCTACAAGAAGCCGTAAAAGGCATGCTAGGAAGTGTATTTAAAAAATAGTATTTTGTGTGTTGCCGCATCAGCTTTGTGCGATGCGGTTTTAAATATATTAACAGGTAAAATGACAAGAACTACGCTTAGCCTCTTTGGGTTTGACCTTTGAATGATACTATCCCATATGCAAGGTTTGCCACTTTGTTATAGCCCATCTTTTTCATGATTTGTTGGCAATACGCGCTTCTACTGCCACTAAAGCAATAAACTATGATATTTTCATCTTTTTTATCATCTATTTGAGAAAGAGCTTGATAAAACGAAGTGGTCGGCACCAAAAAGTCCGTGCCTACTATACGTTCGCCTTTATATTCCATCCACTCTCTAACATCTACAAGTATAAAATCCACAAGGCCTATCTCTCTAGCTTCAATAAGCGATTCAAGTTCGTCCGAGTCTAGATCTTTTTGATCCAAAAGTGCCAAGCATTCCTCTTTTGATAGCCCCCTAGAATGCGTATGAGAGACTTGTACTGCACTCTTTTCTATGACATGCTTGGCTGCATATTCTGGTGTGCAAAATATACCGCAGTGACAATGCCCATCATTTGGAATCTCATGCTCAAGAGCCGGTTTACATGGGCATATCCTATTATTAGCAGCTTTTCTTTCTTCTTCCGTTTGCCCCTCTACCATAAAACATGGACAATATCTTTTGCCATATATAAGTTTGTTTCTTGTAAGTCCGGTTTTAACCGACTCATTTATCTCATCTTCCGGATTATACACAAATCCGAATTGATTGCAGACCTTGTCTGTAAATGAGAGTGTCTTGGTATATTCTTGTTGAAATTCTTGCGATTCGGTGTCAATTTTGATTACCATACAATTTCCTATATAATTATAAATTTTTTTTGAAATTATAGTAAAAAAATTTGAGAGTTTTGTTATAAAATGAAAGAAAAAAAGTTAGTTAAGCTTGTATTATGAAAATTATAATATCAACGAAAAATTCTAAGCCAATCCCCCAAAAAAGGGAGGTTGGTATCAAATATTAATGGCAATGACCGCCGCCGCAACAACCGCCACTGCTGTGGCTATGGCCTTGATCGTGACCACTGCTGCAACAACCGCCGTCTGTAGCGCATGCTAATTGTCCAGTCATTGCTTCGTCTGCAGTTGCTTCTCTAGCATCGATTATCTCAACAGTAAAAAGTAGATCTTTGCCTGCCAAAGGATGATTGAAATCAATTGTCACTTCATTATCATCAAATGATTTTACGGTAACTTGAACGCTTTGTCCATGCTCTCCTTGCCCATAAAGAACCATACCCTCTCTAAGATCGATTCCTTCGAACTGATCTCTAGGCAAAACTTGCATAGCTTCAGGATTTGTCTCACCGTATGCTTCGGCTGCTTTAACCAAAATGTCACCTTTTTCTCCTACTTTCATACCAACAAGTGCATTTTCTAAACCGATTATGATATGACCTTTACCTGTAATAAACTCCAAAGGAGCTCCGCCTATATTGCTATCTATAATATCGCTTTTGCCGGCTTCTGTTAAACTGTATCCCAATGATACAACACTATTGTCTTTTGTAATAATCATAATTTTCTCCGTTTAATAATTTTTTGTGTCATTGTAGCTAAGCAAACTTTACAAACCCTTAGCTATTATTTTGAATGGTTTATTTAAAGCTTATTTCATACCGTCCAATTTACTTTTTGCTATTTTTGCGCTTTCATTTGCTGGATATTTTTTTATAATAGTTTCATAAAAAAGTTTTGCCTGAGCCTTGTCGTTCGTATTTTCCAAAGAAATCGCAGTATGCAACAAAAGCGTGTCTATATAATTTGCTTTATCATCGAGTTTGGCGCTACTCTTATAATAAAAAATTGCATCCTTGTATCTTTTTTGATAATAAGCTATTTCACCCAAATAATAATTGGTAGATGCCGCTTTGTATCCTTGTTTTTTGGCATCCAAAAATTGTTCTTGGGCTTTATCGTATTGTTTGGCCCTAAATAAAGTAATACCGTTAGCATATGCCAGTTCTTTGGTTGAGGATTTTGAAGATAGTGTCACATTTTCAATTTTACTGTTTGCTTTTAGGATTTTATATAATTCATCTTTTTTTACGCATGATGCATTAAGATCATCTATCATTTTACCTAGATGTTGAATTAGTTTCATATCATTTTTTGAATCTTGATTTCTATTGATCTCTTCAAGTTCCATTATCTTGACATTCAAACCTTCCACTAGACTCGTAAGCCCGTCTATGCGTTCATTTTGCTCTTGTATCTTTTGCTCAAGCATAATTATATTAGAGCTTGAAACTTCTTGCGCATAAGACACAAGACTCGCAATGCCAAATATAGCTAAATATATTTTTACATTCATATTTATTGCTTATGCAAGTCCACTCTTCTATTTTGAGCGTAGCATTCATTCGCAGTACTATTAGTACACACAGGTGCACTTTCGCCCAACGAAACAATAGTAAATCTTTCAGCTGCTATACCTTGTGCAACCAAAGCATCTTTTACAGCCTTTGCTCTTTTTAGTCCCAAGGCATAGTTAAACTCATCTGTACCAAATTCATCACAATTACCCTCTAGTTTAATATTTCCACTATAATTTTTCAGGGTCTGTATGTTTTTATCAATAGCTTTTTGCATATCATTTACTATACTAAAATCTCCAAATCCAAAATATACACTTTGAAAGCCGCCGCTACTGTTATTATAAGTACCGTCATTTGGCAATCCGCCGCTCGGGCTCATTCTTCCTTTAAGCGCATCAGCATTTGCCATCTCATTGTGTTCGCCTACATTCACACCGTCACCGCTCATTGACGGTACATCGGATATATTTGCACCTGCATTTAAGTCTGGTGCTTTTTGACTGCATCCTGTCCAAAAAAATGCAAATAAGATTGCTGCTGAAATTAAAAATAACCTTTTCATATAAATCCTTTCAAAATTAATACAATATGATATTACCACAAAATTACCAATCAATAGATTGAACTTTGCTCCCGACATTAAAAATGCTACTCTCTTTTGTGTCTATATCTATATACCCTACCAAGCTTTTTCCACCTTGTTGTTTTACATATAAAACTACATTGCCATCACTTGAAAACCTAGGAAATTGATTGTCGCCGCTGCTGGTCAATGGCATTGTTCCAAAAGCCGAATTAAGATAAATATTAAATGTATTGCCTCTAAAACGCTCACTACTTTCTCTAGATGAGTAAACTATTTTATTTTCAAATGCATCACAACTATTATTGTTTCTACCCCTTGAGACTACTGGGGATACAGAAGAACTTGCCAAATATTTTTTAAAAATATTTGGGTATCCAAGCCTATTTGATACAAATACTATCTGCTTTTCTCCAGCCAAATACTGCCCTCCGACATCTATGCCGCCAAAGTCGGTAAGACGAGTTTTGGTCATAGTACCAAGATCAAACTCATAAATATCAGGCTGACCGCTTGGTGCCATAGTAAGAAGAAGTTTTGATCCATTGCTGCTCACATCAGAGCAAACAAGCATACCCTCTGAAGACGTGATCATGCTTTTTGTGCCACTATTTAAATTGTATCTATATAGAGTAGGCACGGCTCCATCCATTGCAGTATAATAAAAACTACGTTGGGATTTATCTGACCATTTTGGAAAAAGATTAAGACCTCTTCTAATTATTGGATGCTTGTATGTAAAAGTATAATCAGAAAGTATTATTTCACTCTGCCTGGAAGCCGTGTATCTAGTAAACAAAACTAAACGATTCATCCAATCTATACT
>JAFGWQ010000185.1 GCA_016937075.1 Campylobacterales bacterium
AAATCGGAGTGCTTCAAAGACACAACCATAAAACACACACTTTTTTTAAAATTTGAGCCGTTTCAGTTATTCTTTATAAAACGGCTGATTTGTATGGAAATAGATTACTTTTCCTCATCTCGAGTCAGCTTCTGATACACACCAAGACCGACTACCACCAAAACAGCGGCGATTAGCAAAAAGGTAGGATAGATTAGCATACTAATATCTTTTTTACCAGCGTCAAAAATGAACACCAAGGCTTCTAGGCTTACAGCGATGGCAATGATTACGAGAAACTTCAACAAAGTCCTTCTTTGTTTTGCAGGTGACTTCGTACCACTACTGTTGCAGACTTCTTCCTCTAACAAGAATTTGGAGACATCAAAGACCGCCATTCCAATCACAATCAGCCCAATTGCATCAAGAAGGGCTTTTGTAAGCAAAGTTTTTTCGTCTATCGAAACCCAAATATCCCATAAGGCAACACCCATCATCGCGAAGCTGATAAGACCTAAGCTTAAGCTGATTAGGCCATACACGGTAGTCCCTATCCAATCAGAGAAATCTTTCATTTTATGCACCTTTACTCCAATTTGGAGACTAAAATATTTATAATATGTGCGGCTAATTACTTATTCAATAAACATTATAGCCCAATTAGACAATAAAAAGAAAATATCAGAATATATAAAATGTCTATTTATTTCTAAAAATATTTAATTTTACTAGAAATACTCACTTCTTGTATGGCACTTTTGCGCTTGGTGTGAACGGCGAAGTATCTGCTAGATGAGCGTCTTGATCATCAAAAAATATATCCGCTCCAAAAGCCGCTATGACTTCGTGCTTACGCACTCCTCCTTGGAAAAATGCTTCATCTACTCTCACTCCCCATGCATCAAGCGTACGCAAAACCCTTTCATAAGTGGTGAAATTACGCGCAGTTACAAGCGCAGTGCGTATCGGGGATTGTTCCATCGTGAAGCGGTTTTGGATATCTGAAATGACTTTGAGAAATTTAAAAAACGGGCCCTTGCTGAGAGGATTTTTGGCATTTTCCATCTCATGTTTCATAAATGCTTCGAGTCCATACTGTTGATATATCTTCTCACTCTCATCGCCAAAAAGCACGGCATCACCGTCAAATGCTATGCGCACTATGTCAGAGTCATCTTGATTTTGATGCGCATGAGGGAGTATCGTAGCAGCTGCGACCCCTGCATTGATAGCTTCTTGGACATCTTGGCTATTTGCTGAGAGAAAAAGGTCAACTTTGAAGGCTTCCAGATATCGTGTCACAGGAGTACCTGCCGTCCACCCTGAGCGTTCTATGGATAATCCGTAATGTTCTAGCGAACGCCCTATTCTAAGCCCCGTGGCTGCATTGTTGCGTGAAAGGATAATGACTTCTATGAGTTTGTCATCAAACTTTTTGTTTATAGCCAGGAAATTTTTGACAAACCTGTATGCTGTACCCAATTCAAGCGGTGTATCTTCATGTTCAAGCTGGTAGTCATAGTATGCTTGTAAACCATTCTCATCAAATATATTATTTTCAATTTCGAGGTCAAATAATGCTCTTGACGAGATAGCAATGACGAGTTTGTCAGTTAGATCATATGCCATAAGAACCTTTTTTGAAAAAATTATATCATTTTAGTTTTTATTCTTGTATAATTAAATATAAAATATTATAAAGGATACTTCATGCGTTTTGGATACATCTTGCTTTTGATTGTCATAGCTGTGGTTGCTTACCTGATCATAATATATAATAAATTTGTCTCACTAAGAGCCGGGATCGATTCATCCTGGTCAGATATTGATGTACAACTCAAGCGTCGCTATGATCTTATACCTGCGTTGGTTGATACAGTTAAGGGTTACAAAGAATATGAAGCGGGCACGCTTGAAAAAGTGATACAAGCACGCCAGCAAGGACTAAATGCTATCAGCGTTAATGAAAAAGCAGAAGCAACAAATATGCTCTCAAATGCTTTGGGTAAACTTTTTGCATTGGCCGAAGCATATCCTGAGCTAAAGGCAAATACAAATTTTATGCACTTGCAAGAAGAGCTTAGTTCCCTTGAAGATGCGATTCAAAATGCTAGACGATACTACAATGCTATCGTCAGAGACTATAATGCCAAAATCGAATCCTTTCCGGATCTTATTGTGGCAAAACAATTTCAGTTTACACCTCGTGTATACTTCGAACTTGATGAAAGTGAGGCTGCAGAAGCCAAAAAAATGCCTAAAATCAATTTCTAGCTGTAACTATGAAAAAGCTACTTTTGATCGCTGTTTTTTTTATCAGCTTGGCAACTAATGTATTGGCAGAAAGGATTACGGCTTATGAAGTCAATCTAACCGTCAAACAAAGCGGAGAACTCGCTATCGTCGAATCTATTGAGTATGATTTCGAGCAAGAACAAAAACATGGCATCTATCGTGATATCCCATTTATGGTCAAGGGAGAAAGACGACCCAAAGATATAGGACTCTATGACTTTTCAGTACAGCTTGACGGCTCGAGTGTCCAATGGGAAAAATCAACCAT
>JAFGWQ010000186.1 GCA_016937075.1 Campylobacterales bacterium
TGTAATAATATTGAGATTTTGGGAGAATTTCCTGATTGGATAACTTATGATTTTCCAAAAGTTAAAAAAACAACCAAAAGATATCCTTTTGACGGACAGACACAGAAATATTTTCTAGTACGTCTAAAGGATGACACGCAAATAGATTTGATGGCATTTGATGCCCCGGAATTTGAAGAATATGAATTTGTAGCTTATGAGGAATTGTTTAAAAAAGTTACTTATTTCAAGAGAAAAGCATATCGCAAAGTGATTGATTATTTTATCAAGGAAGGATTTATTTAATATGTTAATAGTACATAAATATGGCGGAACAAGCGTTGGAAGCCTGGAGAGAATTGAAAATGTTGCTGCTCGTGTCGCCAAGGCTAGAGATGCAGGCAATGATCTTGTAGTTGTTGTATCGGCAATGAGCGGAGAGACAAATAAACTAATCGATTATGCTACTCACTTTACGCCAAATCCTGCCAAGCAAGAGCTTGATATGCTTCTAAGTTCAGGAGAGAGAGTAACAGCAGCATTGCTATCTATTGCTTTGCAGGCAAAGGGTTATGATGCAGTAGCTATGAGCGGCAGACAAGCCGGAATCGTAACAGATACTACTCACACTTATGCCAGAATAGAATCGATCGATCCTACCGCAATGCAGCAAGCCATAAGTGATGGTAAGATAGTTATAGTAGCAGGATTTCAAGGTATTAATAGAGATGGTAACGTGACTACGCTTGGACGTGGCGGGAGTGATCTTTCTGCTGTTGCAATCGCAGGAGCATTAAAAGCTGATGCTTGTGAAATTTATAGCGATGTGGACGGTATCTATACCACAGATCCAAGAATAGAGCCAAAAGCCAAAAAACTAGATATGATTTCATATGATGAAATGTTAGAGATGGCATCAATGGGAGCCAAGGTGCTTCAAAATCGTTCGGTTGAATTGGCAAAAAAACTGAATCTCAAACTTTATGCCAAGAGCAGTTTTAGCGACAATGAAGGAACACTTATTACAAAGGAGAGTAACAATATGGAAGAAGTTTTGGTCAGTGGTGTAGTATTGGATAAAAATCAAGCAAGAGTTACTTTGCGCAATGTATCCGATAAACCTGGGATTGCAGCCGAGATTTTTACAAAATTGGCCAATGAAGGTATCAACGTAGATATGATCATCCAAAATGTAGGTATAGACGGTTCAACAAATCTAGGGTTTACAGTAGCCGGAAATGAATTGGAAAATGCAAAAAAGGTTATCGAATCTTTTGATCATGATATAGGCAGTATGGATTTTGACAATAATGTATGTAAAGTATCTGTCGTAGGAGTAGGTATGAAATCTCATGCGGGAGTTGCGGCTAAGGCATTTAGCGCATTAGCAGCAAACAATATAAACATCCAAATGATTTCAACCAGTGAGATAAAAGTATCTATGATCATTGATGAAAAATACGGGGAGCTTGCAATCCGTATGCTTCACGATACTTATGGTTTAGACAAATAATAATATGCAAAAGTTATTAGCATGGACACTTCAAGCTATCAGGGAGGAAAATTCTGACTTTTCATGGATGGAAGAGTATCGTTTTGAATGGACCCCCCTAGTTAGCAATGCCCTGTCTCGCATTATAGAGGGGCAAAGTGTGCTTATATTGACAGATCCTAATAGTAAATGGTTTGGCCATTATATTCAGCATAAGATCAATGATATTCAAAAAAACAGACCGTTTCTGCCTTTTTATCAGTTAAACAATCTTTTTGTGTCATTAGATGATATGCATTCCGTGCAAGAGTTGCAATTAGTAGAGGATATGCTGGATATTTCATATCCTAACGGATATATTATTTGGTACATAGGAAAAGGCGATTGTTCTTGCACTAAACTTGCCTTCAAGAGAGATGATAGTTTTTTATGGATCATAGATGATCAGGTACAAAATAGCTTCCCGCTTAGAGGTAGCGATCCTCAATTAGACATAAAATTGCTACAACTTTTTAAACTTTTTGACAAGACATTATCGGCTGTTTTATTTGGGAATCTAGAGATAGAATCATGAGATTAGGAAGCCAAGTCATAATTACTGATGATTTTGAGCGCACAATCTCGCAATTAGAGGCACTCAGCACAAACCATAGGTTTGTTAACATTATAAAAGAAGACGGTTTTTTGGTAGAAGATGTTAAGTTTGCAATAGAAAAAGCTTCTATTGCCAGCGAAGAGACAGTAGTAATCATAATGGCATCGAAAAAATTTAGTGATGTTGTGCAAAATAGATTGCTAAAAATATTAGAAGAGCCGCCACCAAATAAAGAATTTATCATACTTGCAACCCAAAAAGCTATGATATTAGGCACCATCAAATCGCGTTTGCCTATATCGCACGTGCAATACCACAAAACAGAACAAAATTTAGATTTAGATATCAAAAATCTAACATTACAGACTGCGTATGCGTTTATCCAGCAACACCAAAGAACATCCATTCAAGAGATGAAAATTATCATAGAATCGATCATAGCAGCAGCAGTTAAAAGTGAGAATTATCGTTTGGATTTTAAAACTTTAGAGCTTTTTTCTGATGCAGTGTCGGTACTTAATGTTGGCTCATCCCCGCAGTTTGTTTTGTCAACCATACTTCTTAAGTTGCTTGCAAACAAGAAGTCCAATAACCTTTCACGTAGGAGTTCATAATGCATCTTTATAGATTAGATATAAATGACCCCAAAGACTTCCTGGCTTCCTTGGGCGTTGAGAGTAGCGGTATAACTATCATTGAAAAAAAAATGGAACTCATTTTTATCTATATAAAAGAACTTAAAACTCCTGCAGTCAATATTCTCAAACAAGACGCTCTTAGCATCGGAGCAGAACTAGCAGTGCCTAGCGGCGTTATTACATATGCCAAAACTCATTATGATTGTTTGTTGATAGGTAACAAAAAGCATATCGAGATCCTTTCACAAAAAGAGTTGGCTCAACCGTTTGGACTTAAAAATGTGGCTAGGGAGTTAAAGAGTTTTTTGTATACAAAAGAGTATCCGGTTCAAATTATGGGTATCATTAATGCAAATGATGATAGTTTTTATCCGAGCAGCCGTTTTGATGCCGATTTGGCAATCGGCGAGATAGAAAACATGATAGCGCAAGGTGCAGATATAATTGATATCGGCGCAGTATCATCTAGACCAAATGCATTGATAGTAAGTGCAGATGAAGAGATGAATAGGGTAAAAATCATCTGTGATACGATTAAGGGTCAAAAACTTTATGAAAAAGCAATTTTTAGTATCGATAGTTACACGCCAAACGTTGTTGAGTATGCTCTTGAATCAGGATTTAAAATCATAAATGATATCTCAGGAGCAAGTGATGATAGACTGATAGGGTTGGCAGTCAAATATGATGCTAAGCTATGTATTATGCATATGCAAGGCACTCCGCAAACTATGCAACAAAACCCAAGATATGACGATGTAATAGCCGAAGTAAGTGATTTTTTTGAAGCCAGAATATCCAAATGTGAATCCCTGGGATTGAATAGAGAAAATATCATCATAGATGTCGGTATAGGCTTTGGCAAAACTTTGGAGCATAATATCATCCTCATTAAAAATATGAGACATTTTAGCAAGTTTGGATGTCGGATATTGGTAGGTGCTAGCAGAAAATCAATGATAGATAAGATCATCCCTACGCCTATAGAAGATAGACTTTTCGGTACTCTGGCAATACATCTAAAAGCCATTGAAAACGGAGCTTCTATCATAAGATGTCATGATGTGAAAGAACACAAACAAGCCATAGAGGTATACAAAGCATTATCTTAGTGATGCAAGGTATAATAAATTATAAAAAAAAGGGATTTGAGAGTGAGATTTATTTGGTGGATGATAAAAACTGTTTTTTTTATCATTATGATACCGTTTGTGATATATGCTGCTATGAGCATAACCAGTTGGGGACGCATTTATGATGATATAGACAAAGTCCCGGCTAAGCAAACGGCTTTGGTGCTTGGTACTACTAAGTATATATCAAAAGGAGAACCAAATCCGTTTTATCTTTATCGCATAAAAGCAACCGCGCAATTATATAAAAAAGGCAAGGTAAAAAAGATTTTAATTTCAGGCGACAGCACTACCAAGTATTATCGTGAAACCGCTCTTATGAGAAAGGACCTTATCAAATTAGGGGTGCCGTCATCAGTTATTAGGGCAGATAAAAAAGGTGTACGAACCTTCGATTCCATAAAACGCGCCAAAGAAGTTTATGGAGTGGAAGACTATATCATAGTATCACAGAAATTTCATCTTCAAAGGGCTCTTTTCTTGGCACTTTGCAGAGGCGATGATGCGATAGGTTTTGTGGCATCAGAGGTTGAAGGTAGCGCAGCTAGCAGAAAAATGATGGCTAGAGAGCTTTTTGCTCGTCCTGTGGCACTGTTGGATCTGTTTGGATTATCAAGATTATATGAACCATGGAAGAAAGAGTTTAAAGATGCTTTATGAAGATTATTTAAAAAAAATAGAAATTTTAAAAAAGTGGGCATATGATTATTATGTCTTAGATGCTCCATCGGCATCCGATGAAGAATACGACAAGCTATATCATGAGATTATAGATTTTGAAAAAGCTAACCCAACGCTAATTGACGCAGATTCTCCTACTCTTAGAGTGGGTGGCGTCGTGCGAGATGAATTTAAAAAAGCAAAGCATATCAAGCGTATGTGGAGCATGGAAGATGTGTTTACAAATAACGAGCTTGAAGAGTGGGTCAAAAGAGTCGAAAAAAATGCAGGCGCAGTAAGGTTTTTTTGTGAGCCGAAATTTGATGGCGCCAGCATGAATCTGCTTTATGATAAAGGCAAGTTAGTTAGAGCCATTACAAGAGGTGACGGCGTAGAGGGGGAGGATGTTACAGACAATGTAAAAACTATCCGTTCTGTCCCTCTCAAGATAGATCATAATGGACTAATCGAGATAAGAGGTGAAGTGCTGATAAAAAAAGATGATTTTGAGTCTATAAACGAAGAAAGACTCAGCGAGGGCGAACCGCTTTTTGCAAATCCCAGGAATGCAGCAGCGGGAAGTCTGAGGCAGCTAGACAGTTCTATCACAGCAAAGCGTAAACTTGTTTTTTATCCATGGGGGCTTGGAGAAAATACGCTAACTCAAAATAGTTTGTTTGATAAGATGAGTTTTGTATATTCACTCGGATTTTTAACCCCACCGTATAGGCAAAGATGTGCCGATATTGGACAAATAGAGGAATTTTATCAAAAACTTATCTCTAAGCGAGAGACAATAGAAA
>JAFGWQ010000025.1 GCA_016937075.1 Campylobacterales bacterium
AACCACAACACATCTGTCTTCATACTCTAGCAATAAATCTATCTGCTTTATATTATCCTCAAAACTCAAAGATACCTCTTTGCGAATTAGGGCTCCACTCAAAAGCGAAACAAATTGTTGATCTTTTATGAGCAATTCCATGCGAGATTTTATATCATCTAGCATATTTATTCCCAAAATTCTACCATATCTAAAAGACACTGCCTCCAAAGCCGATGAAATACAACATAGATCAAAAGATTCTAACATTTCAAGCCCATAATGCAGTGCTGTTCCAAATATAATAGCCTCGGATGATATTACTTGCTTATCTTCTATTGCTGTATTCTCTTGCGATCCATAAGAGTGCAAAATCACAGTACTTGATTTTGGCGTTACAGTTGGCTTCTGTGTTTTTTTCTCTACAATAAGCTCGCCTGCCTCCATAGGTTCTATTTCCAGTATATCAAATCTGGATTTTTGATCTTTTTTGATAATTATCATGCCATCTTGGGCTCTAGTGAGTGCTACATAAAGCATATTCTTCCGATCTTTTTCTTTTGCTTGCGCTTCCTTATTTTGTGCTTTGACATAAAGCGGATCAAAATTTTCTCTTTTTGATTTTTTATAAAATATTTTATTTACATAAAGATCATCATTGTATTCAAATATAAAAGGATCGCTATTATTGTTCTCGCCTTTGAATTTATCGAGCAGTATCACATATTTAAATTCCAATCCTTTAGATTTGTGTACTGTTATTATTTTAGCTCCGCTTACACTGCCGCTTGCTACCTCTATGTTGCTGCTAGCGAATTCTTCTAAAAAGCTTGGAATATCATGAAAATTAGAAGCAAACTCTAAAAGCTTCAATACATTCGCATCACAAATCCATTTGCTCTCTTTGATCAATCTATGAATGACTGTTACAGGTTCGCTAAATGGCGAAAACCACGAATCATCGATCATCTCTACTCCGCTTCGCTCCGACATTGCCAAAGCATCTATCTTTTCTCTATCAAAAAGATATTCTACCATTGCAACCAATGGAGCAATTTGCGGCAATGTCTTAAGAGAACTTGATGTATAAAGTACGGCATCTATGGCTTCCAATTCACATGCTTCTTGTAAATTAGTACCATCATCATTGGTCATAACCAAAAAAGCTATATCATCTATGCAAACTCCGGCTTGCAGCAATCTCTTAGCTTGTGCTATAGCTTCGGTTATAATCAATTCTTTACTGCTTTGCATGACCTGCACAAAACCGTTATTGGCATCTTCTTTGCTTTTTTGCAAAACAAAATCGGGCATCTTTGAGCTAAACCAGTGATTTACCTGCTCTACAATATATTTACTGCTGCGGTAATTGACAAACATCGGTTTTGGCTCAATATCATATCTATTTGCAACAAGTCCGAAAACCTCTTCGGCCCCGCCTCTAAAACGATAAATAGCTTGTTTTGTATCGCCTACAAAAAACAGGCTTTTAAATTCATGCTGACCCTTGCCTGCCATTACTTCATCTATCATAGGCGCAAGCAACAAAAACTGCAGCATTGAAGTATCTTGAAACTCATCTAATAGTATATGGCGAAATTTGGCATCAAGTTTAAAATACAAAAACTCTTTGGAAATATATTCATGAAGAAGTCTGAAAGTAAAATATGCCATATCATCAAAATCCATAACTCCGCTGCGTTTTACATCAGTGATAACTGCATTTTTATAGTGGGAATATATCTCAAAAAAATGAGAAAGGATACTAGACTCTTTGGCTTCTATCCATTCAAGGAGAAAAGATTTTAACTCTTGAAAATATTCTTCTATTTGAGGCATTTTGGCCAAAGCTTTATTGAAATATTTATGCTCATGCAAGCTGGAATAATTAAATATAGTTCTAGCAAAATATTGACTAGTCTCTAGTGGATCAAAATACTCAATGGCTGTTTTTGAACCGCCTGCTTGCTCGACAAGAACTCTAAGACGGCTTCTTGCTGTATCTATCCTCTCTTCTATATCAGTCGCATCAATTGCATTATATTTGATATTCGGCAAAAGAGGATCTATGGTATAAAAAGCTTTAAGCCTTGGGATTATTTTATTAAACTCTCTGTCTTCGATCTCTAAAGCCAACCTGACAAGTCTAGATAACAATCCGCTATGAAACAATTCGTCTAAAAAATAATTTTCAAGTTTTTGGGTATCTTTATTCTCTTTTGTCACAAAATCAGGCTCAAGCCCAATTTCCAATGAACTATTGCGAAGTATGTTGCCAAAAAAACTATCAAGTGTAGTTATATGATTTTGTGTAGTCAAAAACCTATCAAGCACGCTTGGCTGCAAAGCAAAAAGCTCTTCTTTGCTCTTGCCGGTCTGCTTAGATACTTCCTCCACTATGGCGCGCATCTTTGGATCATTTTGATTTGTAAAATTAACTATATCTCCTAGTATCCTATCTCGCATCTCAGATGTTGCTTTATTCGTAAATGTCACTGCCAATATTGAGCCGGGAGATTCACCTAAAAACAGCAAAGACAGATACCTAACTGAAAGAGCGAATGTCTTGCCGCTTCCTGCACTTGCCAAATAAGCAAGATACTCTTCAAAATCTCCCTTTGGTTTCACAGGTATTCTCCTCTTTGGCATACAAGCGCAAATTCACAATACTCACATATTTTCAAGTTTTCACATTTGCTTGCAACTAAGGTTTTGGTACTTTTCATTTGTGCAATATTGGCAAATAACAACTCATCTTTCTCTTCTAATGCTCTAGCCTCTTCTATTTTGCCTCTATCAAAAATTTTTACAAATGCCAATTTGATGTTTTTATATTTTTTTAGCAGCAACTGGTGATAGATACTCATCTGAAAATCGCTAAAATCTTCTAAATTTTTTTCTTTATTTGCTTCGCTTGTCTTGCCGGTTTTATAATCCAAAACAAAAGTATGTGTACTGTCTTGGTCTATTCTGTCGCATCGTCCCCTAAACTTAAGTCCGTTTATCTCTCCGCAAATCTCCAATTCACGTTCTACAACCCTCCAGCCTGCTTTAAAATGGGATATTTGAGCATCAACAAACCCTCTAAGCTTCTCTTGCCACAATAATTTTTTATAGCGGTTTTTTGCATCATCTTGAGGTACTAACTCGTTTATTTGCATATTTATCTTTTTTGTCAGCGTATCCGCGTGGTCAAAAAAGTTATATTTTTCATAAACTTTTTGAAGCAATGTATGCATCATATTGCCTTCATTTAGCTCTTCTTCGGGCTTGGCTTTGATATGTTTTATATACTTGTAATAATATTTTCTTTTACATGTTAAATACGTACCAAGCATAGAAGATGACCAAATTATTTTTGTAGCGTCGAATGCAACAACAATATCTTTATCATCTCTGAATTGAGAACTTTCATCATAAAATAAACTATAATCAACCGTTTGTTCTTTTATACTGTTTTGCAACCCAAGCTCATAGATAAATCTGGAAGGAAGTTTGTTGTTGCTGATACTATAGATGATCACTGATCTTTTAGCTTGCTCTAACACTCTTTTATATATCTGTTTTTGCAATGCTTCTCTATCACTTTTGGTAGGCAAAGATGCACCTACTCTTACTGATGAATTTAAAAACTGATCTTTACCAGGCAAAGCAGGAGTAACCCCTTCATTGAAATCTACGATAACAACACCATCAAAAACCACACCCCTAGTCTCCAAAGCACCCATGACAGTTACTTTCCCGCCTCTAATATCATCTATCGTAATTTCACCAATAGCTTTTAGCCATATAGAAAGCCAATCTGCATAACTAAGCTGATGTGATACAAAAATCCTCCGGAGCAATAAATATTTTTCATATACTTTATCGTTATGATAAGGCAATATCTCACCTTCAAGAGGACAATCAAGCAGCCCAAGATCATTCAAGAAGCGAAAAAATACTTCTATGGTTATCTTTTTGGATATATCGACACTGTCTAATATCTCAAATTTTATATCGTACCTTATAAGTCTATGCCTATCCTTGGAATCAAAACTCTGCCAATAAAGCTTGATAGCTTCTAGACTTTTGTATATTTGGCCCATAGAATAATCATGGCCCATAGCAAAATTAAGATTGTTGTATCTATCATAAAGTACAAAACTATGCTTAAAACTCTCATCTGGCAAAATGAGCACAATATTTTTCGGATCAATTCCGTCATTTACCATATCTTGGATAGCGCCAAATGCCAAAGGTATCTGTTCATACCTCTCTTGTGTAGACACAACCTTAGCATTGATATTACTATTTATAGGAAGGCTGGAAATAATCTGTTTTGAGCTAAAATCAATAAATATATCATGATCACTTAGTAACTCAAGCCCATACTCTTTAAATCTTTCTTGCATTTTTGTAGTGAATTTACTAGTAGTGTAATGTAAAATAAGTGTGGTTTTGCAAGAGATCTTATCAAGAAGTTCAAGCTCGAAACGACTCAAATATCCTTCCAAATGCACCTCTATGATATTGTATCTTTTAATAAAACCTTCATTTAAAGTATAAATTTCCGGCAAAAAAGCCTTATCTACACAGCCTCTCTCATCAAGAAGCGATTTATATCTCTCTTTTAATGTTTTAAGTATCCGTATGTGTTCATCAAATTCGCTATAAGCATCAGCACATTCAAGCTGATAGAACTCGACCTTTTCATTGGCCAATTCTTCAAAAAATTTGAATATCGCATCACTTCTAGTAAAAAATCTTACTAGATCTGGATTTAGTTTGAGTTTATTAAAAGCTTCAAATGACGCAGCATCCCTAAGCAGCAATATCCGCTCCATTGCATCAACCTGATTCTTTGCGCCGACACTGATAGAGCGAGATTCAAACTCATCCATTCGCATAAACGTAGGCAACAACCTATCTGTTTCTTTAAAAGACTCTCTAATGGAACGTAATGCCCGAGATGTTGGATAAACAATAAGTGAATTGGATGTATCTTGCGCTTTAATCATTGAAACAGTATAGCATATTAGGAGTTATGGATTGATTTTTGGATCAGTATCGTGATAAAGACGAGTTTGGTGCAATTGCTTAAGATGATAAAATATGGGACAAGCAGATAGCTTGCCCCTGCAGTAGATAAAAATACCCTATAATTATTTAACTAAATATGCGGGTGTTTCGAGATAACCTACAGCATCCCCTATTTTGGCTTTTAATACCAAAGTATATCTTCCTGCTTTAACAATATCAAATGTTGGTGTCTCAAAGGATTTGCCGTTAAAAGCAATATTTTCTATTGTTTTGTCATCAAGATCAGTATGTGGTCTTGTAAGCATAAAAGATACCTTTGCATCTTTGATTTCTGTCCCATTTTTATCAACTATATGATAAAAAAATTGATTTGCCCCTTTATTTAGTCCAACAGGGTCAACATGTTTGCGTTTACTATGTTTGTTTTCGTCTACTTTAATAGTTTTCGTGCCTACGAGTTCAATTGTATACTTAGCATTAAATGCTTCTTGTAATGCAATAATCTCATTTATATTCATATCAGCATTTTGATATGACATCATATATGCATTCTCTTTTTCAACCGGCATTGCAGAAGCGGATTTGATAGTCCAATACCCAAGCCCTAATCCTAAAAAAAGAAAACCTATTATCATATGAGGCCAATAAGTTTTATTGTTCACTCTTCATCCTTCGCAAAATTGGTCGTCCGATAAAAATCCAAAATACTGCAATAGCACCAGCATATATAAACACTCTTAGAAAATTAACAATCCATTGTGTCTCATTTGGTATCGTTGTTGTCAATTGTACACCCTTAGCTTTGGCTACCTGATCAGCCAATTCTGAAAATGCTTGAACAACTGCTACGTTATATTTGTCTTCTATAGAATTACCATCATATTCGTCCCTGACTACATCGATTGCTGCGTCTTTGACATCTGCTTCGTTGTATAGATTGCTTAATTCAGGAGACGATGGTATGATACCGATTCTTTGGTTATGCGGAGCAAAAATAAATATTATATATGGCTTGTTTAAGTTTACTTCAAACTTCTTTGCATAATCAACCATGCTTGTTCCTCTAGGAAGTGCATCGTTTGTAGCTATCAAATATCCGCTGATACCTGTTTTTTCTTTTAGCTCATCGGCCATAACAATAATTTTTTCTTTGGCTTTTGGTTTTAACAATTCATCTTTGATAATTGGTGATGCAAAGAGAGAAGAAGAGAAAACCAAAACAAGCAAGGCTAGCCTTGCATATGTTTTGATCATAGTTTTATCCTATGTATAAATGGTTTGGAGTTACAACGGCCCAAAGCGTCACAAGAGCAGAAACCACTAACATAACAGTGAGAACTTTATCCATAATTTTTATCATTGTCTCTCCTTATTTAGCATCTTGAAATGCATAGTCTGCATTTGCTTTGCTATTCATTTTTACATTATCCAAATTGCCGACAATTGGAGCAGGATCATAATAGTTCGTAGCACTTGCTTGTTGAACCATCAATCCCCATACTGTTAATACACCCAAAATTGCAAGCAACAATACTGTAGCAATCAACATACCGGTTACACCACTGAGGCTAAAAACGCCTCTTTTTGTATTTTCTGCCATTATTTACTCCTTATAGTGTTTGAAGATAGGTTGACAATGCTTTTTCTTGCACTGGCGTCAATCTAGTTTTAAACGAAGGCATGGCACCAATAGCACCTTTTTTACCATTTTGAAGAACGTGAGATACAACAGCATCATCATATTCAACAATATTTGGCGCAGCGCCATTATTACCTTTTCCATCAGCACCGTGACATGCAACACAAGTAGCAAATGCCGCTGGAGCTGTACCTTGCATTCCGCCTGCTACATAAGTTGCAATAGCTTCAGCATCAGCGCCTTGAGCCAGCATTGGAGGCATTGCACCCATTGGGTAAGCAAGTTGATTTGAACCTTTTTCGATTACATCAAGAATTTGCTCTTTGCTCATGCGTGTTGTTAAATCTTGTGCTTTGCCTGACAATCCGTCTGCTGTCTCACCATGACATGGAGCACATTGTACCAAAAATACAGACTCACCCATCGCTGTAAGCGTAGCTTTATCCGGATTGGCAAATGTTGCTTCAAATTTAGCATTATATGCTTTTGTCTCTTCGTTATATTCACCGATTTGGCTATATGCATTGAGAGGATAACCAGCTAACCAATACCATAGTGCCCAAATTATTGTACCCAAAAATGAGTATGCCCAACCTGATGGCAATTCATTTTTATACTCGCCGATACCGTCCCAACTCTCGTCTGCAAGCTCACCGGTTGATTTGTCGGTTTTCATCTGATTGACGTATTTTGCAGCTACACCAGCCGTAATAATAGCAATAGCAATAGCACCGAATATAGTAATCATGTTAACAGGATCACTAAGGTCGATATTCATACCTTTTACTACAACTACGGTAGCAAGTATAAGTACTACTGCGAAAGCTAATGCCTTTATCATTAAACTATTCATTTATTTGCTCCTTTCTTTTCTTCAGAGATTTTAGGATTTTTTTCTATAGGTTTGCTGTCGATTTCATCGTCGAGTGCAATTTTCCCATACTTCTCGTAATCCCTCTCACCTTTTTTTTCACTTCTGTATAGATGTACGATATATCCGTACAGCATTACTACTAAAAAGATGGTCATAAAGAAAGTAGCATAGCCCTGTAATTCTCTAAGCTCCATCTTTTTCCCCTTATTTCAATCTGTTCATGTAAGCAATAATTGCTACAATCTCAGGAATTTGACCATTGGCAACTGCGTCTTTAACGCCTTGGTTTTTCATATCTGCTGCAATTGCTTTAGCCTCTTCAAGAGCTGCTGCTTTTGCTTCATCATGCGTACCAAGCGGTGTACCATTTGGTGCATCATAAGGTGTAGCAAATACTTTCTTAACTGTTAATGCTTCAGCATAAGCTGTATCGATATCAGCTAAGTTTGTAAACATATGTTTGTATGCCGGCATAATAGATTGTGGCACAACAGATTTTGGATCCATCATGTGATTTTCATGCCAATCCGTTGTACGATAATTTCCTACACGGTGCAAATCAGGACCAGTTCTTTTTGAACCCCACAAGAACGGTCTATCATATGCATACTCACCTGAAAGTGAATATTGACCATATCTGTCAGTCTCTGATTTAAATGGACGGATCAATTGTGAATGACATGCAATACAGTTGTCTTTTTTGTAGACATTTTTACCTGCAAGTTCAAGCACTGTATATGGTTTAAGACCGGCAACCGGTCTAGAAGCCTCTGCAAAGTTTGGTAGTATCTCAATAAGACCTGCAAACGCGATAACTACAAACACTCCTACTGCAAAGAAGAATGGATTTTTTTCTAACCAATGAAACATTTTATACCTCCCCCTTACGCTGCCATAGGCGTTCTATTTGTTGGCTCTTGTGAAATCTCTTTAGATGAAGTCATGGTTTTAATCATGTTATATGAGAATATCAAGAATCCAGTGAAATACAAGATAGCAGCAACTGTTCTAATTGTATAGTACGGATGCAATATTGCTACAGTATCAATAAAGCTATACATCAAATTACCGTATTCGTCTACAGCTCTCCACATCATACCTTGGGTAATACCTGCAATCCACATAGATGTGAAGTAAAGGACGATACCTGTAGTTTGAATCCAGAATTGTGTATCAATAAGTTTTTTAGAGTAAATCTCTCTTTTGAATAGTCTAGGAGCCATATGATATAGAGCTGCCATAGTCATAAATCCAACCCAACCAAGTACACCATCATGAACGTGTCCAGGAATCCAATCTGTAAAGTGTGCAATTGCATTTACTGATTTGATTGACTGAATTGGACCTTCGATAGTTGAAAGCATATAGAATGTAGATGCTAGTACCATCAATTTGATAAGTGGGTTTTCAGTAAGTTGGTTCCACTCACCTTTCATTGTTAAAAGCATGTTAATAGCTGATCCCCATGAAGGAAGAATTAGAACAACTGAGAATACAGTACCCATAGTTTGCATCCAATCCGGAACTGTTGACCAAACAAGGTGGTGGCTTCCTGCCCATAGATAAACAAACATCAAACCCCAGAAAGAAAGAAGTGAAAGTTTATATGAGTAAATAGCTTGCCCTGACTCTTTTGGCAAGAAGTAATAGATTTGTGCAATAATAGCAACTGTAAATACAAATGCAACAGCATTGTGTCCAAACCACCATTGTACCAACGCATCATTTGTTCCTGAATACATAGAAACTGAATTCAAAATACTTCCGATCCCGCCACTAACGAAATAAGTTGGAACTGCCATATTGTTAAATAGGTAAAGCATAGCGACACCAAGGAAAGCAGCTATATAGTACCATAATGAAATATAAAGAGATTTTTCTCTTCTGATCCCAATGATACCAAATAGAGAAATACCCCAAAGTACCCATATGATAACGATAACTATGTCAATAGGCCATTCAAACTCTGCATACTCTTTTGATTGAGAATAACCCAAAAGCAAAGATACTGCTGCAAGTAGTGCGCCTACGAAATAGAGCCAAAAATGAAGTTTACCTATGAACATCAAAAATTTTGACTCGGCCATAGATACTTTTAGAACCCTTTGTCCTACATAGTAAAAAGTAGCCCATATACCACTAACCATAAAACCGTATATTATAACATCGGTATGAAGCGGTCTAAGTCTTGAAAAAGTACCATACTCACCTATCAGATAGTTGAGTTCAGGAAAAGCTAATTGTGCCGCTATTAACGTACCAACCAGCATACCTAAAATTCCAAACAAAATTGTTGTATAAGTAAACAATTTTGCTACAGAATAGTCATATTCTAATGCAGCGTTTGATTGCATGCAATACCCCCTTGTAAAAAATGTATGCTAGGACCGAAGTCATAGCACTCAATAAGAATTATAATACTTTTTTTTAAAAACGAAACTTAAATACAGTATATAAAGAATATTTTTTTAACATATTTTTAACACTAAATAGATATATCTAGCACAAATAGCGCTGTGGTGGGACTTCTCAAAGAATTGAAAG
>JAFGWQ010000026.1 GCA_016937075.1 Campylobacterales bacterium
AAATGCCGTTAAAGAATTGGTAAAAACTTTTCCAGATCTTGATAGGGAAATGATATTAAAAGTATATAAAAAAGAGAATTCGCATTACAATCATAATTTTGTAAAAGTAGTAAATTTTATCCAATATGACAAGATGATAAGTGCATATCCTAGACTCAGTCTAAATGATAATCTTTTGGTAGAAACAGAAAATAAAAGATTTTATCCATACAGCAATTATGCTTCGCATGTAATAGGTTATATCGGTAAAACAAATGATAAAGAAAATAAAAAAGATAGGATAGCACAAATAATCGGCAAAACAGGCAAGAGCGGCATTGAGAGTTATTATAATGCCTTTTTGCAAGGCGAACCAGGCTCTATAGTCAGTAAAGTGACTGCTACCAATGAAGAGATCGAGATATTAAGACGAATACCTCCTAAAGAAAACCAAAATATCGTACTAAATCTTGATGTTGAATTGCAAAAAATGATATATGAACGTTTTGGCAAGGATGCCGGAGCAGTAGTGGTTATGAAACCGACAGGTGAAATTTTGGCAGCTGTAAGTACTCCTAGTTATGATCCAAATTTATTTGTAAGCGGCATCAGCCAAAAGGATTGGAGTATGCTGCTAAATAATTTTGACCATCCGTTTACCAATAAATTCCTATATGGCACATATCCTCCCGGGTCTACTGTCAAAATGGGTATGGCATTGGCTATGAATGAAGCAGTGCCCGGAATTTTAGATATATTAGAACATTGTCCAGGTTCAATTAGAGTCGGCAAAAGAGGTCAGGTATTTAGAGATTGGAAAAGCAGTGGACATGGCATAGTTGATCTGAGAAAAGCTATCAAAGAGAGCGTGGACGTCTATTTTTATAAAAAAAGTTTAGTTACAGGGGTGGACAAAATCGCTCCGGCATTGAAAAAAACAGGTCTTGGCTGTCCAACAGGAATTGATATGCATGGTGAGTCTATAGGGATCATTCCTGATACCCAGTGGAAGAAAAAAAGATATAATCAGCCATGGTATCCGGGGGAAACTGTCAATACTTCGATCGGTCAAGGATATATGCTTGTAACTCCATTGCAAGTGGCACGATACACATCATTGATCGCCACTTCCAGCTTGCCAACCCCTCTTTTTGTCAAAAAACTTGGAGATAAAGACATAAAGCCTGAGCAGCAATATGTAAAATATAATCCAAAATATCTAAGAGAAATTCGTGCCGGAATGTATGATGTATGTAATACCCCGGGCGGAACTGCAGTGACGGTTTTTGGTAAAAACGTACCTGTGGTTGTAGCAGGGAAAACAGGTACATCGCAAGTCGTTGGAATATCAAGAAGTGAAAAAGTACGGATGAAAGAAGAAGAGATGGAATATTATCACCGTTCACATGCTTGGATCACCACATATGCTCCTTATGAAAAACCGGAAATAATCGTCACGGTTCTTGTAGAACATGGAGGACATGGAGGTTCTGCCGCAGGACCAATAGCTGCTGATATTTATCGTTGGCTTTATGCTCGCGGGTATTTTAGCAAATCAACCGGTGTTACCATGATGGCACCGACTAAGTTGATCAATAAACGAAATTCCGCAATGGAAAATACTAATTTAAGAACAAATTAGATTTAACTGTCATTTCTGACGATCAAGCTTTTTGGTAGTTTGAAGTACTCTATCCAATAGCTTTCTTGTTCTCTCATCTCACCGCTATCAACCTCGTGATCATAGCCTTGCAAGTGAAGCAAGCCGTGTATTAGCAGCAAGGATACTTCTTCGTCCAATGTATGACCCAGCTCATCTGCTATTTTTTTTGCATATTCCAAAGATATGACCACTGAGCCTGCGGGCTCATGCAAAGTCACTGCTTCTAGCGGAAAGCTGAGTACATCTGTCGGTGTATCTTTTTGTCTATATTCTTTGTTGAGCGCTTGTATAGTTTTATTGTCTGTTAAAATAAGCTCGATATCTTTATCGGATAATTTATCCGCGATCATCTCTAGCTTTGAAGTGTCGAGTTGGGTGTCGGTTTCATTTTCTATCTCTATCATAAATATGATTTTACCTAAAATATTGGTAAAATACCATAAAAGTATCAAGGGGGCATCATTGAGCCGATTAGCTGTTTGTGTAATTTCCGGAGGCATGGATAGTGCATTAAGTGCTAAAATAGCACAAAATGACGAATACGAAGTCATTGGCGTACATTTCAATTATTTACAGCGAACAGAACAAAGAGAACTCCAAGCCTTCAGAGATATCACAAAAGCACTTGGCATAAAAAGCACATATGAGATAGATCTGCCGTTTTTTGCCGATATTGGTGCGTCAGCCTTGACTGACTCCAATATAGAAGTGCCAATTGGCGGCATAGAAGCAGGAGTTCCTGTCACTTACGTACCTTTTAGAAACGGGATATTTTTATCCATCGCAGCATCAATCGCAGAAAAAGAGGGTGCAGAATCTATCTATATAGGTGTGGTAGAAGAAGATAGCAGCGGTTATCCTGATTGTACAGAGGAGTATATCACGCAGATGGAGCGTGCTATTAATCTAGGCACAAAGGAAGAGACAAATATATCTATCCGCATGCCGCTTGTTCATATGTCAA
Organism: Campylobacterales bacterium; assembly: GCA_016937075.1. Classification (GTDB taxonomy): domain Bacteria; phylum Campylobacterota; class Campylobacteria; order Campylobacterales; family Sulfurovaceae; genus BN30871. Next base: position 2,607 of record JAFGWQ010000026.1, read on the forward strand.
AAAAAGATATAGTACTAAAAGCCCTAGAGCTTGGAGTACCGTTGGAGTATACGTGGAGTTGTTACAAAAACAGTGAAAAAGCATGCGGCGTTTGTGATAGTTGCCGTTTGCGCCTGAAAGGATTTGAATCAGCCGGAATGTCAGATATGATAGAGTACGAAAAATTAGATTGATTTTTTAGATGTATGTCGCTCTGAATTTATTTCAGATTCTATTTAAAAAGATCCTGAAACAAGTGTAGTCATTCTGAGGCATGAAATGCCGTGAGAATCTTACAAAAAGATCTTCACGAAGTCTAAAGACTTCTCAAGATGACAAAAGTTAAGCTTCGCTCACTATGACAAATTGTATCATCGTATAATTAAAAGTCTCAATGAAGATAATAATCAAGCGTATAGCGCATATCTTCATCAAGTTCTAGATTTTTTCTCATCCATTCGATGTATTTGAGATCCTCTCTAGCTATATCTTCTATAGATCTGTCTTTATATTTTCCAAATTTGAATATGCTTAGCAGCACAGGTGTCGTAGTCAGTTTCGCTAGAGTTGACATGATATCCACTGCTCCAAACTGTTCTTTTGTACGTTCAACCAGGCTCGATAAAAGAAGTTTCATCACTAAGACGTCGCCTATGGCGTCATGGGCTTTGATGCTTACTCCAAGTTTGGCCGCTTCGTCTATTTCATTTTTATATAATCCTAGAGAATATCTAAGGTATTGCAGAGCATGAGAATTTTGGTCGCTTAGTAGATGCTTGGCACATCTGAGAGTATCAATAAGCGTGTAAGAGTTTTCAAACCCCTCTTTTTTTAGCATATCAAGGTCAAAATTAATATTATGGGCTATTAGAAAGTTGCTTGACTCATTATATTTTTCAAGTTCGCTCAAAAAATTGCTTTGTATAAATGGAGGTTTGCCCTCTAGCTGTTCAGGGGTGATATGATGTACTGCCATAGCTTCTATGCTAATGGGTATATTTGTGCTGCACAATTCATCAAATACTTCAATGTTGTTTTTGTCGTGTATTATCATACCGCCTATTTGTATAATGCGGTCATCTATGCTGTTGCCTGTGGTTTCTGTATCAAATAATATATATTTTGCCATTGTTCACCTCGAAAACAGCATTATAGCCAAAGGAGACCCATAAAAACCATATGAAAATTTTGGAATGTAAAGTTTTTGTTTGGATTGGAAGAAATTTATGTCACTTTAAGAGTATAAAAATTTCCTAAAGCAATAATTGTATAAGATTTTTTATATAAGTCCTAAAGAAAATAAGATATAATCGTAAACTAAAGTATTGGGGGATATGGATATGGACGCGGTTTTGTTGGAGCATATGATGAATCCAAAAAATTATGGGGTATTGGAGCATAGTAACGCCGAAGGTATAGGTAAAAATCCTCATAATGGCGAAAAGGTCATTGTCTTTTTGAGTGTATCAAATAGAGATAATGTTTATGTTATAGAAGATATTCGTTTTCAAGCTATCGGATGTATGACTACAGTGCTAGCCGGTTCGATAATTACCAATGAAGCAAGGGGGCTTGATTTTGACAGGGCAGAAGCTTTGGTAAGTACAACTTTGGGCATGCTTGATAGCATTCCGCTTGAAGAGGCTGCATGTTCAGAGATGGTAGCTCTTGCTCTTCAGGCTGCTATCGATACATACAAAGAGAGACAAAAAGATAGTGATTTTCCGATGATTACTTATAAAATTTCTCAAAATTGTATACCACAAGGAGAGAATACAGATGAATAGACTATTGGTTCAAGTTCACGAGGTTTGGCTCGAGACGCTAATGAGCGCGTTTATGAGTAATGATGTTGCTACTAAGCAGACTTTGTTTGATTTTTCAGATATTATGTTTCGTCATTTTACATGGATAGAAAATTATTGTATCAAAAACGGTGTTGCATATGATTATGAACGTAATATGATACCGCTCAAGGTAGATAATCTTGATGCAATTTTGCATGATATTATTGCCAGGCTAAATCGTGTTGAGCTGCAATTGGTTGTTTGCGATGATGAGGCATTATCGTTTCGTATCTCAAAAGATATAGAATATTTTATATATACGCTCAAGAGTCTCCCTGCAGAACCGGTCAGCGCTTTTAGTATGCAGCGTACCATAAACGGTATCGAGCTTACTCAAGAAGCCACAGACGCATTGACACTGTTTTTGTTTGAAGAGAGTTATAAAGAGTATGAGCTTATCATGATATATAATTACCTTAAAGCCCATAGTAGGGATATTGAACTTGTGCGAATTTTTCAGATACTCATAGATGAAAGTTTTTTCCATCTCAAACGTTTTGGACAAATGATGGCAGACATGGGCATACTCGGTGTGCCTCGTACTATCGCTAAAGAGCTATATATAGTAGAAGATATAGTAGAATTTTTGGAAAATGGTATAAATGAAGAGCTTTTGGCCAAAGAAGAGTGCAAACGATTATCTGATGCAGTGTCGGATGAGAGCAAAGAGCTTGCTAAATTTTTTGATTTTATCAATTATCAAGAAAACTACCATATTGCTCTCATGAAAGAAGCATTAGAATTTTACAACAAGGCTATGGATGTTCAATAAACCGTTAACTTCAATAATTTCACAACTTTTCGGCAAATTTGCAAGAACCGAATTTTCACCTGCGATGCAGTCATTTATCAATAAATCATATGTTTATATGATGGGGCTCGATATGGATCGCTTTGATGAGCCTAGCTCTTATACTACTCTAAATAAACTTTTTACAAGAGCCATCAAGGTTCCCATGAAGATTTCAACCGACAACACAGAGATTATATCTCCGGCTGACTCCTTGATTACTGATTTTGGCAAGATCACAGACGAAAAAGCGTATCAGATCAAAGGCATGAGCTACTCCATAGAAAGGCTACTAGGGGAGCATTATAAGGATGATGTGGCTATATTGAAAGATGGATGTTATGCCAATTTTTACCTATCTCCAAAAGATTATCACCGTTATCATATACCGCTTGATATGAGAATCAAAAGTGCTACGCATATACCGGGGGCTTTATATCCGGTAAATATGCCTCTTCTTAAGATGAAGCCAAATCTATTTATAGAAAATGAAAGAATCATACTTGAGTGCGAAATATGTGACGGCAAAAAAATGTTTATGATATTGGTAGGAGCATTAAATGTTGGCAGTATGACTTTGAGCTTTGATGAGAGAGTCCAGACAAACATTGATTCGCGAGAGATAAATCATTATGTTTATGACGATATCAGCATGAAAAAAGGCGATTTGCTTGGCTGGTTTGAGATGGGTTCAACTATAGTAATATTGAGTCAAACAGATACCGTCTATTTTGCCGGCAATATTCAGACAGGACAAAAAGTAGCCTTTGGCGATATAATAGGCAAGGTTTCGTGCTAAAAAAAGCGATTATTTTTGATATGGACGGCACGCTAGTAGATAGCTCACGAGCTTTGTCCAATGCTATAAATTATGTTAGGGAGCAATTGCATCTTCCTCCCTTGGAGCATACCGATATCATATCCAAGATAAATGACCATAGCATTAATGCTGCACAATATTTTTACAAAAGCAAACATTTTATACCCGATCATCAAAAGTGGTTTTCTAGCTATTATAGTGCCAATCATCATAAAGAGCTTGTATTGTATGATGGTATCAAAGAGTTGCTGGAGTCACTCAAGGGAAATGATCTTAAACTCGCGGTTGCTACAAATGCATATCGCAATTCAGCTATAGAGTCTTTAGTGCATCTTGATATCAATGATTATTTTGATGCAGTGGTTTGTTTTGATGATGTCAAAGAGGGCAAACCTTCTCCGCAGATGTTAGAGAAAATAACAGAGCTTTTCTCTTTGGAAACTGAACATGCTCTATTTATAGGAGATGGAGAGAGGGACCAAATGGCAGCCAGCAGAGCCGGAATGGATTATATCATGGTCTCTTGGGGCTTTAGTAAGCATGATAGTGCAGTAAATTCAGTAGAAAAATTAAAAGAAATATTATTAGAGATAAATTTTTAGAAATCATTGCTACAATTGCGACCAAGTTGCATTTTAGGGATTTTTATATATGCGTAATTTTATTCCATTATCTATTTTAGTGTCTCAGACATTGTTATATGCTGATGCTAGTTTGGGAGAAATTGCTATCACCGCTTCTCCTATCGGTTCTCATGAAGCATTTGATATACCTTGCCAAGTTGATACGGTAAAAACCAAAGATATCGAGTCAAAAGCTACCTCTTCTCTAGGCGAAGTATTAAGTTCTATTGCCGGAGTCAATAATCTCTCTACAGGTTCACAGGCAGGCAAGCCGGTGATAAGAGGATTTTCAGGAGAAAGAGTTAAGATATTATCAAATTCAAATCCTACAGATTTCCAAACATACGGTATTCGTCATATTGCTAATGTCGACCCGCTATTAGCCAGCCGCATAGAGGTGGTTCGAGGAGCAAGCGGTGTGCTTTACGGTTCTGATGCCATGGGCGGTGTGGTCAATGTGATAGACCAACCGTTTTTGTATGCCGAAGATAATGCTACTAAGTTCCATGGTAGAGTATTGAGCGAATATCATACCAATAATGGTGAAAAAGCATTGGCAGCCAAAACCCAGGGCGCTATCGGCAAAGTCGGTATAAATCTTGGAGCATCTCTTAGGGAGGCAGAAAATTTTCAGACAGGCAAAAGTGAAAAATGGACCAAAGGCACAACAAGCAATTTACCGCTTTTTGCCGGAGAGCTGCCGTATACTGATTTCAAAAACAAATCAGCCAAAGCTGGACTAGGATACACCGGTGATGATTTTAAAATAGGACTTAGACATACTTTTTGGGAGAGTAAACAAAATTTTCTAGGTCATACTCCGGCACCTGATTTTAATGCTGTAGCTTCTGCAGGGCAAACGTTGACTAACAATGAAACACAATTAAAAGCATCTAAAACAGTAGGTGATTGGGATTTGGAAGGTAGAGTATCGCATACTCATAATCAAAGAGAAGCAGCTACAAATATTCCTTATCAAGATATGGCTAGCGCCAAAGGAACTTCAGCCTATCTAGACATAGATACATCAAGGGATGATATCCATATAGCTCTCAAGCATCCGCAAGTTGGCATTTGGCTTGGCGAAGTCGGTTTGCAAGCTTATTATAAAGACCAAGAACTAAAAGAAGGTAGGCTGCTGCCAAGTGCCATAGAAAAAGGCCAAGCCATATATCTATTTGAAGAAGCTAATTTGGATAGATGGATACTCCAAGGCGGGATTCGTTATGATATAACCGACATAAATGCCGCACTAGACGGTACAAGTGCATATTTTGTAGACAAAGGATTCTATGATGCGTCAAATCATAAACAAAATTTTGATTCTATCGGCGGTTCGCTTGGTGCTACTTACAAAATAAATGAATCGTGGGCATTGGCCGGTAATTTTACAAAAGGATTTAGGTCGCCTACTATTTTCGAACTATTTGCGGGTGGAGTTCATGGAGGCATACAGGCATTTCAAATAGGTAATCCGGAGTTGCAACCAGAGCAAAGTTTGGGCATAGATATATCTTTAAGATATAACAAAGATGTGATATACGGCAATTTGACCCTATATAGCAATACCATAAACGACTATATTTATCTAGCAAATACAGGCTTCAAAAGAAATCCAACAACAGGCGAGAGAGCCCAAAACGGATTGAATGAGATGAGATATACACAAACCGATGCAAGAGTGGATGGTGTAGAATTATCTACAGAAGCACCATTGAGTCAAAGTTTGACTTTTAGAGCAAAAGCAGAATATATTCGTGGACGTGATACTAAAAATCATACCGCTTTAGCATATATCCCGCCTAGTAATGTCTCTTTTGGTATTACCGGACAAATCGGTTCATGGGGGATGTTAGAAAATCAAGAGTTGCTCATAGATGCCAAATTTGTCAAATCCAAACGAGTGGCTGGAGCGTTTGAGCCGTTTGCACAGTACAATAATACTCCTTTTGGTTCCGCTGACACTGCCGGTTATGGGCTTATGGATGTGGGATATAAAACACAATTGGCAATAGATGCAAAACCGGTAGATTTCTCTGTGAAGATTTCAAATATTTTTGATAGGGCTTATAGGGATTATCTTGATACTTACAAAGGCTATGCTCTTGGCATGGGAAGAAATATAAGTTTTGCTATGGCAATACCTTTTTAGGTAATTTTGAGCTATAATCCCATAATGAATATAGAAAATCTGCTCCACGATAAGCACCTAAAATTTACAACTGCCAGAAAAGAGTTGTTTGACATATTTAGCAATTCACAAAGACCGGTATGTTATGAGGATATCAGAGATAATATCTCTATGGATAAAGCTACATTTTATCGCAATATGTCAACCTTTGAAGAAAAGGGCATAGTGAATAGTTTTGAATCAAATGATAAAAAAAGATACTATGAACTCCAAAGTGCATTGCATAGTCATTTTGTATGCACCGTGTGCGGCAATATTGAGTGTTTAAATATAGTTCCTGATACTTCATTGTGTGAGTATGAAATAGATAATATAATAATTCACGGCCGTTGTCCAAAATGCAAACAAAGCTAAAATGCCAAATATGTATTTAGATAGATTAAAAATAATTTTAGATAAAGAAATTGAGATCAGAAACAGTGCATGTGAATTGTGCGAAGACAAGCCAGATCCATTAATGGTTGCTTCAAGGTATCAGGATGAAAGCATAGCTTTGATATGCGCTTTATTTGCATATGGCAATGCCAAATTGATAGTAAAATTTCTAAACTCTTTGGATTTTTCGATTCTTGAATGTTCCGAAAAAGAGATATCTTTAAATCTGCAAAATCACTATTATAGATTTCAAAAATCAGAAGATGTCATAGCACTATTTATTGCGCTTAAAAGATTAAAACAGATTGACAGTATAGAAAATATAGTTTACAACGGATATAAAAGAGAGGACAATATCATAGATGGATTAGTCAGTCTTGTTGAGACTATTCGGTCTGTATATCCAATGTATGATACGCAGGGGTATGATTTTTTAGTAGGACAAATTCCTACTTCAAAAATGTCAAGCCCATACAAGAGGTATATGATGTATTTTCGCTGGATGGTACGCAAAGATAACCTTGATATGGGGCTATGGAGCAAGATAGATAAAGCTCATCTACTGATGCCGCTTGACACTCATACATTTCATTTATCTCAAAAATTAGGGCTATTAAATAGAAGAACATATGATATGAAAGCGGTTATTGAGCTTACCGAGCAATTAAAAAAATTTGATGCTAGTGATCCTATTAAATACGATTTTGCCATATACCGCTTAGGTCAAGAGGGTCAAATATCACAAATTTTAGAAAAAATAACTACAAATTAATACATTTTAAAGAGCCATTTAGCACCTTTTTTGTACAATAAATACAAATTTTTTTGAAGGTCGGCATATGGAAGGTGTATTTACCTATTTTGGTGCAGTAGTAGGTCATGGTGATGCCATGATCATAGCTCATATTTTTTTAGTTTTGGCACTTGTGCTTTTGGTATCATTTTTTGCAACAAAGAGTATGCAACTTGTCCCAACAGGTTCACAAAATATTATGGAAGCATACCTTGGCGGTGTAATTGCTATGGGCAAAGATGTAATTGGTGAGAATTTGGCAAGAAAATATCTTCCTTTGGTTGCAACTATAGGACTTTTTGTATTTTTTTCTAACGTAGTAGGTATCATTCCGGGATTTGAATCTCCAACTTCAAATATCAATGTTACTTTGGTTTTAGCACTTGTCGTGTTTGTTTATTATAATTTCGAAGGCATAAGAGAGCAAGGATTTTTAAAATATTTTGCTCACTTTGCTGGACCGGTTAAGTTGCTTGCTCCTTTGATGTTCCCTATCGAGATCGTATCGCACATATCTCGTATCATCTCTTTGTCTTTCCGTCTTTTTGGTAACATCAAGGGTGATGATCTATTCTTGTGGGTTCTGTTGATGCTTGCTCCTTGGTTTATGCCGTTGCCGGCATATGTGTTGCTTACTTTCTCAGCAATACTTCAAACATTTATCTTTATGATATTGACTTATGTTTATCTTGCCGGAGCAGTAGTGGTAAGTGAAGACGATCATCACTAAGCAATAATCAATGATTGCTTATGCCATAAGTGATCCCTTCACATTAGATTTTAATAATCTTGAGGAGTCTCTAAGGAGATTTTCCTCAAAAGCTTCTATGATACTTTATCGTGACAAATCAAATCCAAATTATTCTATAAATGCTAAGCTTTTTCTAGCCAAAGCACGTAAATATTCATTTGATAAAATATTGCTTCATGGCGATATAGAATTAGCTATTGCATTAAAAGCAGATGGCGTACATTTAAGAAGTGATCAGTTTGCTTTTATTGCTGTAGCCAAAGAGAATAAATTGTTTGTCGTAGTTAGCACCCATTCGTTGCAAGAAGCTAAATTGGCTCAAGATCTAGGAGCTGATATGGTCACGATCAGCCCTGTGTTTAGTAGCCCAAACAAAGGCAAACCCATTGGTCTTAATATACTAAAAGAAGTGTGTGATAATTTAAAAATACCGGTTATTGCATTAGGCGGTATAACATCACAAGAAGAGATAGATGCTATTATGGAGCAAGGAGCTGCCGGATTTGCCTCTATTCGATATTTTAAATAAGCATTTTTCAGCTCAATAGATCCCGTACGCTTTTAAGCGGATCTTTGCCTTCTTGCAGCATGAGATAGACTTCTTTTGCTATAGGCAGATAAATATCTTTTTCTTTGGCGATATGATGCAATGCACTCGCAGTCGGCACCCCCTCGGCTACTTCACCAAGTTCATTTAGTATCGATTGAAGCGATTTGCCACTCGCCAGTCCTATGCCCACGCGATAGTTACGTGATAGTGTTGAGCTTGCAGTCAAAAATAGATCCCCAGCTCCTCCTAAAGATAAAAAAGTATCTTTTTTTGCTCCAAATGCTTCCCCAAAACGACTCATCTCTACAAGACCGCGAGCCAATAATGCAGCTCTGGCATTATTGCCAAGCTTTAGTCCGTCACACACTCCGCCGGCTATAGCAATGACATTTTTATAAGCACCTGCTATCTCTTCGCCTGCCACGTCATCGCTGACATATCCTTTTATAAAACTTGGCATGGCATCGACAAACTTTTTAGCCAATTCTTGGTTTGTGGAACTTACCACAAGTGCCGTAGGAAGAGATTGTATCACTTCTGCCGCAAAAGAAGGACCCGATAAAAATGCCAGTCTATCCTTTGGTACAAAAGATTCATATACTTCATTTAGAAATGCTCCACTTGCCACCTCTATGCCTTTGGCTGCTATCAGTAAGGATTGACCGCAGTCTTTGAAGTTTTGCTCCATCCATACTCGTACCGATTGAGCCGGGATAGCCATGACTAGATATGGAAATTTTAGTGCTTCATCTAGATTGACAAAATTTGGTATATCTCGTGGTGTTCTAGATGTTATAACAACTTCATTGTTTTGACTGAAGGCATGATATAGTGCCGTTCCCCATTTGCCTGCCCCAATGATAGCTATTTTCATGTAATATCCTTGTATAAATATTTACTAAATTTTGCCAAATCCTCGTTTTTGCCTATGCATATGATTATATCGCCATCATCAAGCTTATGATTGATATTTGATGCAGCAAATATAAATTCATCCCCGAGTTCTTTATCGACCATACCGGTAAAAATTATGTCAAATTTTCCAAAATCAACATCATCAATGATGATACCATTCAAAGAAGAATTTTTGGAGATGACAAACTCTTGAAATGATATCTCGTGAGTTGCTGAAATAAAATTATCTAGCAGCTTGGTAGCAATAGGTTTTTCAAATATATTGTGAATCCGATTCGCACTTACTTGATAAACATCTATTACTTGGTTTGCACCTGCCATTTTAAGTTTTTGAGTGGAATATATTGAATGTGATATGGCAATGATTTGATTACAGGTACAAGATGCACTCAGTGATAGTGTCAAGAATACATTTAAATATTCATCTTCCATCATGCATAATATCCAATCATTTTGTTTAATATCAAGTTTTTCTAGCTCAGTATCTTCTGTTATATCTATTAGTATACTATTTAGATATCCACCAGACAAAGCATCCTGAAAATTCTTATTGTCATTTTCTATGATCGTAACGCTAAAATTTTCACTCAATAAAGATGCGGCTATAGATCTGGATTGTTTATTGTAGCCAAATATCCAAACGTGTTTTTGATTTTTCACTTTAAGCCCTGTTGAAATGTATTGACAAAATGTTCTACACTGATTTTTAGACCCATAATGAGTAAAACATCATTTTGCTCCAAGATAGTCGAATCCGGAGGATTAAATATAAA
>JAFGWQ010000027.1 GCA_016937075.1 Campylobacterales bacterium
TCTGGACACACCCATATAAAGAGCTTTAAGCGAATCGCTTTCTATTGCAACACGCTTATGCAATAGTTTAAAGCGATCCATAAATACCCAGAAGGTAATTATAAAATAAAAAGAAAGAATCAATAAAACCAAAATAGTGATAGCACTACTTTGGGAAAAATATTGAGCTAGTGAATTATACAATTATATAGACTTCCCTATGTGTTCTACTTTGCTTACCGCAGTAGCAATAGCCACGCTTGAAGCTTCAGTGCTCTTAAGAAGTGTTTTTGCATTTTCTATTGCAAGGGCTAGTTCATTATCTTCACCGGAAAGTGACACGGCACCATCAACTATACATGTAGTTTTTGTTTCATCTACTTTGACATATCCGGAATTGATAGCTACTGCAATTTCTTTATTTTGAGCTGTTTCAATGATAATAACACCAGTTGTAAGCATAGAAACCAAAGTTGCATGTTTTGGTAAGACACCAAACTCTCCTTCAGCTCCTGGCAAAGTAACTTGCTTAACATCATTGTCGAAAATTACACCATCTGGTGTAACTATTTCAAGCTTCATTAGTTCCATAGTATTCCTTTAAGGATTAAGCTTTTGCTTTCATTTTTTCGAATTTAGCAACAGCTTCGTTCATATCTCCAACCATATAGAAGGCAGCTTCAGGCATCTCATCATATTTACCTTCTAGAAGTCCTTTAAATCCGGCGATTGTCTCTTCAAGAGTAACATATACACCTGGGCTTCCTGTAAATACTTCTGCAACGTGGAATGGTTGAGATAGGAATTTTTCAATTTTTCTAGCTCTCTCAACAACAAGTTTATCATCTTCACTAAGCTCATCCATACCAAGAATTGCAATAATATCTTGCAAATCTTTATATTTTTGTAAAATTTGTTGTACACCACGAGCTACTTTATAGTGATCATCACCGATAATTTGCGGATCAAGCATTCTAGAAGTTGAATCTAGTGGGTCAACTGCCGGATAAATACCTTTTTCTGCGATTGAACGGTTAAGAACAGTTGTTGCATCAAGGTGCGCAAAAACAGAAGCAGGTGCCGGGTCAGTCAAGTCATCCGCCGGTACATAAACAGCCTGAACAGATGTGATAGAACCTTTTTTAGTAGAGGTAATTCTCTCTTGCAGTTTTCCCATTTCGCTTGCTAATGTTGGTTGATAACCAACGGCTGATGGAATACGACCCAAAAGAGCTGACATTTCAGCACCTGATTGTGAAAATCTAAATATATTATCTATAAACATCAATACATCTAGGCCCATTTCATCACGGAAATATTCAGCCATCGTAAGACCGGTAAGTGCGATACGGTTTCTTGCTCCCGGTGGTTCACTCATTTGACCATAGCACAGTGCAACTTTGTCAAGTACGTTTGACTCTTTCATTTCATGATAAAGGTCATTTCCTTCACGAGTTCTCTCACCAACACCGGCAAATACAGAGTATCCACTATGTTTCATAGCAACGTTGTTGATAAGCTCCATAATGATAACTGTTTTACCAACACCGGCACCACCAAATAGTCCAACTTTACCACCTTTAGAATAAGGGGCTAGGAGGTCAACAACCTTGATACCAGTTTCAAAAACTTCTGTTTTTGTGCTTTGCTCTTCGAAAGGAGGCGGGTCTCTATGGATTGACCAATATTGTTTTGCTTCAACCGGTTCACCATTATCAACAATATCACCGATTACATTGAATATTCTACCCAATACTTCCGGACCAACTGGAACTTTTATTGAATCTCCGGTTGCTCTAACTTCTTGTCCTCTATATACACCTTCACTCATATCCATGGCGATCGTTCTGACACGTTTGTCGCCAAGTTGTGCTGCAACCTCTAATACCAATTTCTGTTCTTTGCCATCAACTGTAAATACAGTTTCTAGTGCTTCATTAATCTCTGGCAAATAATCTGTAAAATCTACATCGATTACCGGGCCAAGTACTTGTACTACTTTTCCTATCATTATCTTTCCTCTCCTCTAATTATTTCATTGATTCCATACCACTGATGATCTCTATGAGTTCAGTTGTAATCGCTTCTTGTCTAGCTCTATTATATTTAATGGAAAGAGATTTAACCATCTCTTTTGCATTGTTTGTTGCCGAATCCATTGCTTGCATTCTTGCACTATGCTCTGCTGCAAGTGAATCGATAAGTGCATAATACATAGTATATTCCACATATCGTTTGACTAGTCCTTCTAATAATGTATTGTCTTCATCTGGTTCAACTTCCAATTCTGAAGTAGAAACATTATCCAAGCCCAATGCACTATGATCAATAGGCAATACTTGTGATTGCCTAACTTCTTGTGTGATCATATTGACATAACCATTATGTACTAATATAATTTTTTCAGTATTGCCATCGATATAATCTTGAGCTATTTGACCGATCAGTTCTGATGATTTTTCAAAATCAGGTGAAGAACTAAGTCCAAGAACTTCATTGCTTAACGCAACTCCATTGAATCGAAAATAGTCAATCCCTTTTCTGCCAACTGCTCTAAGTCTAACTTCTGTACCTTTTGCTGCAAACTCTTTTCTAAGAGCATTTACTCTTTTGATAGTTTGAGCATTAAAGCCTCCGCAAAGACCTTTATCTGCTGTAATAAAAACTATATCTACTATTTTTGGGTTTTTGACTTCGCTAAAATAAGGCAAGTCCAAACCGTTAGCATTTTCACCTGCCATCTTTCTTGCAATTTCATTCAAAAGTTCAGTAAGCTTAGCTGCATAAACTTTTGATTTTTTCGCAAGCTCCTCTGTTCTTTTAAGTTTTGCAGAAGAGACAAGCTTCATAGCACGCGTAGTTTTTTCTGTATTTTTAACACTTTTAATCTTACGCTTAATATCTTTTAAACTTGCCATGATATGCCCTTATGCGCTAAATGATTCTTTGAAATCTTCAATTGCTTTTCGTAATTGTGCTTCAGTCTCATCATCAATTTTTTGACTAGTTCTAATGTTATCCAAAACTTTAGAATATTTAGCATCCATGAAGCTTAAAAACTCAGCTTCAAATTTTGTTACTTTTGATGCCGGGATACTGTCTAAATAACCTTTTGCACCAGCATAAATAATAGCAACTTGTTTTTCAATAGGAACAGGAGAATAAGGAGGTTGCTTAAGAACCTCTACCATTCTTTGTCCGCGCTCTAGTTGTTGTCTGCTATGTTCATCAAGGTCTGATGCAAATTGAGCAAATGCTTGAAGCTCTCTATAAGATGCCAAGTCAAGTCTTAGTGTACCGGCAACTTGTTTAGTAGCTTTGATCTGAGCAGAACCACCAACACGAGATACAGAAAGTCCGACGTTAATTGCCGGTCTGATACCTGAGTTAAACAGATCAGTCTCTAGGAATATTTGACCATCAGTAATTGAAATTACGTTTGTAGGGATATACGCGGAAACGTCCCCTGCTTGTGTCTCGATGATAGGGAAGGCCGTAATTGAACCTGCACCAAGCTCATCGTTTAATTTCGCTGCTCTTTCAAGAAGTCTTGAGTGTAGATAGAATACATCCCCTGGATATGCTTCACGACCCGGAGGACGTCTAAGGATAAGAGACATTTCACGATAAGCTACAGCATGCTTAGAAAGGTCATCATAGAAAATTACAGCGTGTTTGCCGTTATCTCTAAAATATTCAGCCATTGTAACACCTGCATAAGGAGCAAGGAATTGCAATGCTGCTGATTCAGAAGCACCTGCATTTACAACGATTGTATAATCCATAGCACCGTATTCTTCTAATTTTTTAACTGTTGCTGCAACAGTTGATTGTTTTTGACCAATTGCTACATAGATACAAACAACATCTTGACCTTTTTGGTTAATGATAGTATCTATTGCTATTGTTGTTTTACCGGTTTGTCTATCACCGATAATAAGCTCTCTTTGTCCTCTACCGACCGGAACTAGGGCATCAATTGCTTTAATACCTGTTTGAAGTGGCTCATGAACTGATTTTCTAGCCATGATCCCTGGAGCTTTTTCTTCCACAAAACGGCTTTCGCTTGATGCAATTGCACCTTTACCGTCAACTGGCTGACCAAGTGCATTTACAACTCTACCGATCATTGCTTCGCCAACTGGAACTTTTAGAAGATCGCCTTTTCTTTTTACGCTCATCCCCTCTTTAATGCCCGCTGATGACCCAAGAATTACAACACCAACGCTTGCCTCTTCAAGGTTAAGAACCATACCTTCCATACCGTTTTCAAATTCAACGATTTCACCTGCCATAACATTATTCAAACCATAAACCGTAGAGATACCGTCTGCGATACCTACTACTTTTCCAACTTCGTTTATGTCTAAATCAATTTGAAAATTTTCAATTCTCTCTTTTATGATAGAACTAATTTCATCTGCTTGTAATTTAACTGCCACTGCTACTCCTTTACTTTAATATAATGACTTACAATGATCGATTAATATAATCGATTAATTGTTCTTTAACTCTCTGTTTAGAGAAATTAACCTCAATGCCCAAATCTTCTACTAAAACTCTCAAACCTTCAAAATCACTTGTTTCTTGTGTTAATGAGATTTTCGATCCTGTATATTTCGCCAAAGCATCCTCAAGTTCTGTAACTTCTGATTTGCCTAAACTTTTTTGACTTCTTATGACACCTTGATAACTATTTTGTTCTTTTTGAAGCTCAGCATTTACAATTTTAGCAATAGCCGGGATCAAAGCCAATCTTTTATTTTCACCTAAAATTTTTATAAAATTGATCAATCTTGTATCGGCTGTTTTGCCGAGCGCATCAAGAATACTTTGCGTTTTAGACTCATCACTCAACAAAGGTGAATTAAGACCATTAACTATAGATGGCGTACTTGCAAAAGCATTTGAGAGCTGCGTAAATATTTCTGCATATTGGCTGATTAATTTAGAATCATTGATAGCAAAAATCGCTTTTGCATATCGTTGTGCTACTAGCTCTTCCATTATGCCACCACCTTATTGCTTATCATAGATACCACTC
The DNA here is from genome assembly GCA_016937075.1 of Campylobacterales bacterium. GTDB lineage: Bacteria > Campylobacterota > Campylobacteria > Campylobacterales > Sulfurovaceae > BN30871. Next base: position 5,024 of record JAFGWQ010000027.1, read on the forward strand.
TATTTTCACCTATCACAATATCATCGTTTGTAATATTTTCATTTAGAACTTCATTTATAGTTTCTCTAGCACTTTTTCTTGATTCGAGTTCCATTTTTTCTTCAAGTTGCTTGTCCAAAAATGATAGTTCCTGCACGTTATTTTGCATAACTTTATCAGACAAAAATAGAGCCTCTTTTTTTGCGTCAGCAACTATCTCTTTTGCTTTTTTTTCGCTCTCTTTTACCATGTTTTGTGCATCTTTTTGTTGTTTTTTGGCTAATTGCAATCTGCTTTCAATATCTTTTAGCTGATTTGCAATGCCATCTTGACGACCAACAAAAAAATCTTTAATCAAGTTAGCCAATAAATAATAAAGTATCCCAGCAAAAATCAAGAAGTTAAAGACTCTTGGTACAAAGTCTGTTTCTCTACCGGTCATTGCAAAATATTTAGTAGCTTGAGCTGAACCTTCATGGTCGCCGCTCGCTAACAAAATTGCTGGAACAATCAATAAGCCTAATGTTATAAATTTATTTTTCATCCCGCCTCCTAAAACTTACTTAACTTGGCTTTTATGCCATCTTTAAATTGAGGCATTTGCGCCAACAAAGCATCTTTGAGCGCATTTTTTTCTTTTGCAAGATTTTGTGCAAAAGAATCGTATGCCGCTTCAAGCTCTTTTTGTTTAGCGTCTATTTTGCCTTGCGCTACCAATTTAGCTTCATCTATTGCTTTTTGTCTAATAGTTGCTGCTTCTGTTTTGGCATCATTTATGATCTGCATTGCTTTAGTATGCAACTCTTCGCTGTCCCCAGAAAGGTTTTTGCTGGACTCTAAATCTTTTGCTATTGACTGATTTCGTTCATCCATAAAACCAATAAGCGGTTTAAATAAAATACGATTCAGCAAAAACAAAAGAGTCATCAAGACCACAAAGACAAACACCATCAAAGGAAGATGTATATCAAGCATGTCCACTCCTCTTATAATTTCGCATTATTCTACCATTATAGAGGTAATACTTTGGTTAATTTTTCACGCTTTTTTTAGTTTTTCAACAAAGTTTGTAAATTCTTCCTTATTGGAAAATTCTAATTCAATTATATTGCCTTTGATTTTATGTTTAAGCGGAAGTAATTTTTTTAATAAGCTAGCATATTCATTGAGTGCAAATGGAGGTATTTTTTTATCATTGGGTTTAGCTGACTGTTTGTAGCCTTTTATGATTCTTTCCGTTTCTCTAACACTAAGTTTTTGTCCAATAATCGTAGATAATAGAATTTTTTGTTTTTCAGGAGCAAGGCCTACTAATATTTTGGCATGGCCTTGTGTTATCTTGCCATTTACTAATTGCTCTTGTACATCCGGGATCAATGACAAAAGACGTAATGTATTTGTTATCTGAGAACGACTTTTGTGTACTATATTCGAGAGTTCATCATGTGTAATGTTATGAACCTCTATCAGCTCAGCATATGAATTGGCTAATTCAATAGGATTTAGATCTTCTCTTTGAATATTTTCAACTAGAGCCAATTCTCTTAATTTGACATTATCAATATCAACTTGGACTACGATGGCTCTTACAATTGAAATATTTGCAAGCTTATGAGCTCTTAATCTTCTTTCTCCGGCTACCAATAGATAGCCATTGTCTTTTTTAATGACTACGATAGGTTGAAGAAGTCCGTGCTGCTTAATAGATTCGCTAAGCTCCCTAAGAGCATTTTCATCAAAATATTTGCGTGGTTGATATGGATTTGGAACCACAAGAGATACATTAATATCTTCAATTTTTGCTTTAGCATTATCCAAGATCAAAGAATCTATCTCATCAAGATTTTTGCTATATGCCTCTTCTACCTCTTCGAGTATAGCTCCAAGTCCCCTTCCAAGCGCCATAACTACCTCCCCGCAATTACGCTAGCTAATTCTTCGTATGCTACGCTGCCTTTAGAACCAGACGCATATTCCCTGATCGGCTTGCCAAAACTCGGACTCTCTGCTATCTTGACATTTCTTGGAACCACTATGCACTCTTTATTTTTTTTAAAATAAAACAATTGGTTTTTAAAATGATGGCTCAAATCCTCTAGCACTTGCTTTGAGAGATTGTTTTGAGTTGAATACATTGTAGGCAAAAATCCTTTGATAGAGAGTTTTGGATTGATTGTCTTACGTAACATATTTATAGTACTAAGCAATTGCGCCAAACCTTCCAATGCAAAAAATTCACACTGAATAGGAATAATGACAGAATCTGATGCGCTTAGTGCATTGATAGTGATCGGCCCCAGTGCCGGTGGAGAATCTATGATTATATAATCGTAGATATCTTTAACTTCATAAAGTTTATCTTTGAGCATCAATTCACGATTTTGTTTGTTTGGATCATAAAAATCTTTTTCAATACCAACTAGCCCGATATTGGAAGGTACCAAAAAAAGTGATTCTAGGTGTGTTTGCATGGTTACTTGTGAAATATTTTTTGAACCGTTCATTACATGTAAAATATTAAATTCATAATCATTTCTATGAAATCCCAGACTAGTTGTAGCATTTGACTGCGGATCTATATCTAAAAGTAATACTTTTTTCTTTTTTGCTGCCAAAGAAGCCGCCAGATTAACTGCAGTAGTAGTCTTTCCAACACCGCCTTTTTGATTTGCAATACATATAATTTCTATCATCTTAAGCTAAATACCTTTTCTCCATCTAATATAAGCGATCCATCATCGCACAGCACAGCCTTTAATAAGCTCTTTTTACTATCATTGATGTGTACAAAATATTCTCGATTCTTTTCAAATTCTAGCTTAACCTTACTAAAGACTTCCTTCCATTTTGGAAATTTTTCTAGTTCATTGATATATTTTTCCAAAAGAAAATATGTATCTATTTCAACCCCTAGATTTGTATACGGTTCTGGGGCTGAAGAAATATTTATTCCGATTCCGCATACTAAAATTTGATCGATTTTTTGAGTTATGACACCGCCTATTTTGGACCCTTCAAGATAAAGATCATTTGGCCATTTGAGCCAAACATTCTCGTTGATATTTTGCAGCAATTCTTGCATAATTTGTGCAAAATATATAGATGCAGAAGCCAACGGTAAATCAAAAGGCAATAAATCGCACGGTAGAGCAAATGAAGCAAAGAAGTTGCCCTTTACGCCTTGCCACTCATTTGATCTGCTGCCAACCCCGTCTGTTTGTTCTCTCGCAATAACTGCTATTGGAGCATGAAGTTTATTACTCTCCAATTCGTTGATTAGATAACGTTGCGTAGAAAAGAGTGTATCAAATGAGAGTATCTCCAATTTTTAGCCCCCTTCCAACTAGATAAGACTTGGCATTCATAGCTTTTTTAGATGGTGCCTGAAGCGATGATATTCTAATCGAACCTTTATTGCATCCTGCGATAATACTATCATTTTCAATCGACAATATCTCTCCGGCTTTGTTTTTACTGTTTATATCAACAATTTCCAACCCTGATAACTTTAATCCATTAGCCAAAAAGACACCGGGCCATCCATAAAATGCACGATATTTATTTATAATTTCAGAAGCATTTGAAAAATCAACTTCGCCATCACTTTTTTGAATTTTACGACAATGGGTTGCGGCCGCTCCTGTTTGTGGTAATGGAATTAAATTATCAAAATTTTTGAGTACTTCTATAGTCAGGAGTGCAGCATCATAGCTTAATCTTTCCATCAGACCTGTCACAACCATATCGTTTGGGATTTTGAAGTATCTATAAGCTAACACCGGACCACTATCAAGTCCCTCTTCCATCAGCATAGCAGTAATTCCGGTATATTTGTCTCCATTAAGCAAACACTGCTGTACAGGGCTTGCCCCGCGATATAACGGCAACAGCGAAGCATGAAGATTAATGCATGGTGCTATATCTAATATATTTTTTGGCAAAAGTTGTCCAAAAGCTGCTACTACAATAATATCAGGTTTTGCATCTACTATAGCATCATAAATGCCATTCTCTTTGAGACTTTGTGGCTGTAATATAGGTAAATTATATTCTAATGCCAGTGATTTTACCGGAGGCGACATAAGCTCTTGATGTCTGCCTACGGGGCGGTCTGGCTGTGTAAGAACAAGAGTTACTTCAAATTTATTATCTTTAAGTATGGCTTCCAATATGACTTTGGCATACTCTGGCGTACCCATATATACAATTCGCTTCATTTGTCTTCTTTGATTAAAATATATATATTTATTATACCATGAATTGGATTTGAGATAAGAATTAGAGAGGTGGCGTAAAATAGATATTCTCTTATTCTTGATGTATATTAAAATACGAAAAAATAGATAGTCGCAGGCCTAAAGCCCTGATGATGACAAATCGCGTCATTCTGAGGCATGAAAATCGTAAACAAAGTCAAACTGCTTTGACTTTGTAGATTTGAAACCAAAGGCGATGTCGCACAGAGACCGCCGAAGGAGCGTGAGAATCTAAAAAAAGAGATCTTCACGAAGTCTAAAGACTTCTCAAGATGACAAA
>JAFGWQ010000028.1 GCA_016937075.1 Campylobacterales bacterium
AGAGGTCAAAAATGGATATGAATGCGGTATCATGTTTGATAATTTCAATGATATGCAAGCCGGAGATATTATAGAATCATTTAAAAATGTTGAGGAACAAGCGACACTATGACGCAAGAAGAGATCAAAAGACATCGAGTAGAGTCAATTTTAAAAGAGATCATACCGGAGGCTTTAGGTACATTGGATGATCCACTCTTGAATACTTTGGGCGTCACGGACGTGGTTTGCTCCAAGGGTCGCAGTGATGCCAAGGTTTATCTGGATAAATCGGTATTAAGTGCCGATGAACAAAAAATAATTCTGAAAAAACTTCATTCTCTCTCTGGATATATTCAAAATCATTGCAAACAGAGTGAAGGGTGGTTCAAAGCACCGTATATGACATTTGAATTTGACGAACAACCTGATAAAATTAGTCACCTCGAAGAGTTATTCGCTAAAATACATAAAGAGATAAAGGGCGACGATGAGAAATGAGATTAGAGATTCTATTGCTAAAATTGTTGGCTCTTTTGGCGCTAAATTGTATGATATAGAGATAGTTACTGAATTTGAAGATACAATTTTACGAGTGATGATCGTAAAAGAGGTCGGAGTTACTCTAGATCTTTGTGCCGATATATCTCGTGAACTTTCATTGTTTTTGGATGTAAATCCACCAATGGAGCAAGCATATAGACTAGAAGTAAGCTCGCCGGGAATTGAGCGAAAGCTTACAAAACCTTACCATTTTCAAAATTCTCTCAATGAAAAAGTAAAGCTTAAAATAGCCGACGAAGGACAAGTTGTCGGCGTACTTAAAAGCGCGGATGAGAATGGAATAGTAGTTGATATTGATGGAGTAGAGAAAACAATAAATTATTCTCAAATTAATAAAGCACGAACATATTTCGAGTGGTAAGGGCAAAATGTGGATGAGTTGTATATGCATCTTGCCGTGCAAGCTGCATGGAAATATCAAGGATTAGCATATCCTAATCCGGGTGTAGCTGCAGCTGTAGCACTAGAAGGCAAACTGGTTAGTATTGCTTCCCATGAAAAATCCGGAAGCTCGCATGCAGAAGTACTGGCTCTTTTAAAAGCTTATGAATTCATAAGCGGCAAAACAATAGACTTTGATAGAGGAAACGCTTTTTTAGCACATCAATTTTTGCGTTCTTTGCCTAGTGATTTTTTTGCAAAATGCACCATGTATGTTACCCTAGAACCTTGCAATCACGAAGGAAAAACACCTTCTTGTGCATCTTTACTTATAGATTTAAATGTAAAATCCGTCTATATTGCTACACTTGACCCGATACCTAGCCATTCGGGCGGTGCGAAAAGAATGCAGGATAATGGTATAAATGTTCATATCGGATTATTGCAGCAAGAAGCAAATGAGCTATTAGAGCCATTTGTGATTTGGCAAAAAAGAGCTTTTGTATTATTTAAGTTGGCACAAACTACGAACGGTAGAATTACCCAGGGGGTTATTAGTTCTTTGGATTCAAGGATACACACGCATAAGCTTCGAAGTGTAGCTTCCAAGCTGGTGATCGGCGGCAATACGGTCAGGATAGATAGACCGACATTGGATTGCAGATTAATCGGCACCAAAGCACCGGATATATTTATCTATACGACTGATGGAGACAATATCGATAAAAGCATTCCATTATTTAATATCCCTAATAGAAATATTGATATAGGCGATAGTTTAGATTTTCTTCAAGCTCCATCTTTGGTTTTAGTAGAAGGCGGAGAGGGGATGCTGAGAGCTTGGCAAGATAAGATAGATTGGCTTTTGATATATCAAGCGCCAACGTTAAATTCCAAACGTTTATCATATAATATAGATATGGAATTAAAAACTTTACACCATCAAAATATAGGAGATGATTTGATAATATGGAGCAAAAAGATATGAGCAACAATGTAGATAAACAACAAAAAATTATAGGAATGTTTGACGACATTGCATCTACTTATGATATTGCAAATCGTGTTCTTAGTTTTGGTATCGATAAGCAATGGAGAAAAAAAGGCTGTGATAAAGCTTATGAAATTTTGGCAAAAAATAAAATCGGTCAAATAGTTGATGTAGCTTGCGGTACAGGCGATTTGCTATTGTACTGGAAAGCTAGAGCTGACAAGCATGGTATCAATGTAGATAAATATACGGGCGTAGATCCGTCTATAGGAATGCTAGAAGTTGCCAAAGAAAAAGTATCATTTGCTTCATTTATAGAGGGAAAAGCGCAAGCACTCCCATTTGCGGATAAAAGCTGCGATATAGTATCTATCTCTTATGGTATTAGAAATGTTGTAGATAGAGCAAAAGGGCTTAGTGAATTTTATCGCGTATTAAACAATGGCGGAATGGTAGTGATATTGGAGTTCACCAAACAAGAAAAGAGCGGTTTTGTGTCAAAAATCGTTGATTTTTATATGAAAAAGATACTTCCTGCCATAGGAGGATTAGTTTCGCAAAATTATGCAGCATATCGTTATCTCCCAGATTCTATAGAGCAGTTTTTGACTACCGCAATGTTAGAGGACGAGCTCAAACAAGCCGGCTTTGACGTGAAATATGTCAAATCATTTTCTATGGGCATATCTACTCTAATAGTGGCACAAAAACCGTTAGCATAGGATATCTTATGGCTTCAAATGCAATGATGAGTGTCACATCTCTCAATAATAAAATAAAATCATTGCTAGAAACCACTTTTGTGCATATTTTAGTAGAAGGTGAAGTATCCTCAGCTACGTATCATACAAGCGGACACCTATATTTTACTATCAAAGACAATGAGAGCTCACTTAAATGTGTGATGTTCAAATCAAGCGCCATTAAACTCAAATTTCGTATAGAAACAGGACAGCATATCATTATAGAAGGCTCATTGGGGGTCTTTGTGCCAAGAGGAGAATATCAATTTTATGCCGTTCATATCGAGCCATATGGCAAAGGAGCATTAGCTCTTGCATATGAACAGCTCAAAGAAAAATTATCCCAAAAAGGCTATTTTGATCCATCTAGAAAAAAAGCAATTCCGAAAATAGTACAATCTGTTGCTCTAGTTACTGCCAAAGATAGCGCAGCTTTGCATGATATGCTAAAGATCATAGACAAAAGATGGCCGCTTTTGGAAGTGACCATTGTAGATACTTTAGTGCAAGGTGAGCAAGCACCGATACAAATAGCAAAAGCCATCAGGTATGCGGATTTACTTAATGTTGATGTTATTGTTACAGGACGAGGAGGAGGCAGCAGTGAAGATCTATGGGCATTTAACAGCGAAATAGTAGCAGATGCCATCTTTGAAGCCAAAACTCCAATAGTAAGCGCCGTTGGACATGAGATAGATGTGATGATAAGCGATTTTGTTGCAGACCTTAGAGCTCCCACACCAAGTGCAGCCATGGAAATGATATTGCCGGACAAACAAGAAATATTGCAGATATTGGATACTTATTTTGAAGATTTAAAAAATAATACAATCAGAAATCTATCTTTAATAGGAAAACAATTAGAAAGTGCATTAGAAAGCATGAAAAGAAACTCTCCATACAGCAAGATCGCATATATGGAGCAGCAGTATCGTGAAATCAAAGATGATATGATGAGAATATCAAGATTTTTAACAACTAATTTTGAAAAACTTCCCGATGAACTTGAAAACAATTTAAAAAATCAGTTTGCTCTGGTCTCGCATCAAAAAGAGTATTTGCTAGAAGAGCTAAAAAAACATTTTATTTTATCAAACCCAGCTCTTCGTTGTACGGATGGATGGGCACAAGTACTGGTGGATAATCGTTTGAGTAAACTTGATGATATAGAAATAGGGCAACAATTTGTCCTAGAGGATAACACAACAAAGCTAGTTGTAGTTTGTGAAGATAAGTCTAAGATTTACAGATAATTGATTTCGCTGATAAGTTATATATGGACTGCCACGGCTTTTCCAAAGCCTTGCAGTGACGGTCATTGCGAGGAATTTATGACGAAGCAATCCAATTATTTAGAGATAACTTTTTAAAACTTCAGGTATTTTGATAGTACCGTCTTCTTGTTGATAGTTTTCCATGATAGCTATCAGAGTTCTTCCGACTGCAAGAGCTGAACCATTTAATGTATGTACAAAACTGTTTTTGCCGTCTTGTTTGTATCTTATTTTGGCTCGTCTTGCTTGAAAGTCCCTTGTGTTTGATATGGAAGATATCTCGCGATATTGGTTTTGCCCAGGAAGCCATACTTCTATATCTACGGTTTTAGCAGCACTAAATCCAAGGTCCCCGCCACAAAGCATAACTAGTCTATGAGGCAATTCAAGAGCAGTTAATAGATCAGAGGCATTTTGCACCATCATTTCAAATATCTCATCGCTTTTGTCCGGATGAGAGATTGCAACCATTTCTACTTTATCAAATTGGTGTTGGCGTATCATACCTCTAGTATCACGTCCTGCACTTCCGGCTTCTTTGCGGAAGCATGGAGTATAAGCCGTCATCAATATTGGCAGCTCTTTATCGTTTATGATCTCATCGTTATATAGATTTGTCAATGGCACTTCAGCAGTTGGTATGAGGTAAAGATCTTCATCTTCTATGCGAAACAGATCGTCTTCAAATTTTGGCAACTGACCTGTACCTCTTAACATAGAAGCATTATTCATAAGCGGCAAGTTAAATTCCTCAAATCCATTTTTACGGTTAAAATTCAAAAAGAAATTTATAAGAGCTCTCTCTACTCTAGCACCGTCGCCTCTTAAAACCGAAAAGCGGCTTTTTGCCAGTTTGACCCCACGTTCGAAATCTATCCATCCGCAACTTGATGCTAATTCCCAGTGTTCTTTTGGGGTAAAGTCAAATTTGCGGGGCTCTAATACTTTTCTCAATTCAATATTGTAGTTTTCGTCTACACCTTCCGGAACGCTATCATCGGGAAAATTAGGAATCATTTGGCTCAATGCCTCAAGAGCTTCTTCTGATCGTCTAGCATTTTCTTGAAGCGTTGCAAGTGTTGTTTTGAAACTGTCTAATTGGGCTTTTAGTTCGTAAGTATCAAGACCTTTTTGTTTGTATTCACCAAATAGTTTAGATAATTTATTTTGCTCAGCCTTTGTAGCTTCATATTTGGCATTGTCATCTTTGAGAGAGGCGAAAAGAGATTTTAACTCTTCTAGTGTTTGTGTCGCAACAGCTTTTTTGGCTAATTTATTACTAGCTTCTTCAAAATTATTTTGGAAATATTTTAAGTCAATCATGCAAAACCTTGCTAAATATTTTTGGAATTATAGTGAAAAAGTATCAAAAGAGAGTTGAATTCGAAAAAAAACACGAGGTAGCGAAAGAAGAACCAGCTTTAGCATTTTAAACTAGGTGTGGAAGACAGTGTCTTTTATGGGATACATGATAAGACACTTTACAGCTATTATGTGCCATGTACTCAACATATTTTTTATGTTGTTTTAAAGCTGTAAATGTTCAGTTTTTATTCTTGATGTTGAACAATATTATGCTGTCTTGCCTTTACTATAACTTGCTCTAGTAAAATACTTCTCATTCAAGGAAGCTACACTTGTGCTTTTGTAACTAAAATGTAGCCTGCAATGATGAACATAAAGATAAATATTTTTAATGTTCTCGTATCATCTACTATGTTTTTAAAAGTTCTTGATTTAGCTCTTTGATCTTGTTGTCAGACTCTTTAAGTCTTTTAACTGTTTGTATTGCATCGTTAAGTGTAACATCTGACGATACATAGTAGCACCAAATTCTTATACCAAAGAAATATGTGCATCTGTAAATTTGAATAGCATACAGATGCCCGCTTTTTTGTTTGTTCCGTATTTCATATTGTGTCATTTATTAATCCCCCCTTCCTCGTATATGTTGCTTACGACTTCGAAATATTGATATCTCGTAAAGTATAAATAATTTAATATATGAGGTATTTAAATCCACCAAAGAATAATCTATTTTGTAATTTATTATCAAATCACTATCCCCTTCAGACCACTCTATGGCTCCTATTGTCCTTCAAACTATGTTAAAATATTCTTGCATATATCCCGTATTTTTTTCTCCTTTAGTCCTGTGTTTTGACAGTAATATTGGGTAAACCAACTTTCTCTATCTTTTAAATTTTTCCAAAATAAAGTAGCCTTATTATCTTCTATATCCGTCAAAATGTATATTTTTAATCTATCCCCATTTATATTTTAAATCCATATTAAAATTTATTACTATCTCGTCCCAACTCCTTGTTTAAATATAGCAATAGATATAACACAAGCTATCCATCACATTCCTGGCAACAAGCGCAGATAAGGTGAATATCGGTGTTTCAATCATTGGTTGGTTTTGTATAGATTTTTTGATTATATCGTTGATAAATTTGCAGGCGTAGTGTTCTTGATCTTAGTATCTGTGAGCACGGGCGCTCTTTTCTATAAAAAACTAATAAATCATACCATAATGACACTAAAAAATAAAGGGTTACTTTACTAATTATTATAAATAAAATAATAAAATTAATAGTACCAAGTTTTAGGGTGTAAATTAGTTAAAATGATTTGCTTTGATTTGTATAGTGGTAGCAAGAGGGGAACTCGAATCCCCGACCTCCGGCTTATGAGACCAGCGCTCTAACCAGCTGAGC